>NZ_JBHTSL010000027.1:49034-61506 GCF_042795115.1 Arthrobacter sp. NPDC056493
CCCCACGCACCCCCCCCGGTTCTACCCCCCCCGTGGGGGGGGCCCCCCCCGGGGGCGCGGCCCCCCGCCCCGCCCGGCCCTCCGGCATTTAAGCGGTCCGTCCCTGAAGATTTAGGGGACGGGTTCGACGTCGTTCGCATGGTCAAGCTCTGCACACACCGCCGCCCGGTCCCCGGCCTTGTTTCCCCGGAGCTCATCCAGCCGGACGCACAGCACCCCGCCCACGATCAGCATTCCGCCCGCGAGCTGGATGGCGCCGGGCAGTTCGCCAAGCAGCAGCCAGGCCCAGATCACGGCAAACAGGACCTCGGTGAGGGACACGAACGAGGCAACCTTGGTGCCAAGGGCGCGTGCAGCCATGATCCCGGAGACGTAAGCCAGGACGGTGGCAAGCACCACAAGACCGCCCAGCGGAACCCACCACGGCGTGGTCCATGGGCCGAGTTTGGTGTCGGCCGTGCTCATGGCCATGGGCAGGAGGCCGGTGGCCGCCGTGAGCCACATGACCACGGCGCCCGTCAGCAGCCCGCCCGACGCGAGGACGATGGGGGGCAGAGTGTCGTTCTCCTTGGCCGTGAGGAAGAAATAGATTGCCAGGCAGACGGCCGCGGCCAGGCCCCAGAGCACGCCGACGGCGTCGACCCTCACCGTTCCCGTGAGGTCCAGGACGAGGACCAGCCCGCCCAGGGACAGCAGCGTCCCTGCGATAGTGAGGGGCCGCGGCCGCTTGCGGCTGGCCACCCAGAGCCACAGCACGATCAATACCGGGCCGAGGTATTCGAGCAGCAGCGCCACACCAACTGACAGCCGGGCCACCGCGTTGAAGTAGAACAGCTGGCAGCCTGCGACACCGATCAGGCCAAACAGGACAATCGTCAGCCAGTTCGACCGCAGCTGATGCCACCGGCCCCGAAGCGCCGGAATGGCGGGGATTGCGAGGATCAGTGCGGCACCGGTCAGCCGGGCCGTGACGGCGGCCCCGGGCGTCCAGCCGGTTTCCAGCAGCGCCTTGGCGAAGGAGCCGGAAAGCCCGAAGATCGCGGACGAAAAGAGGGCAACACCCAGTCCTGACGCAAGGAAGCCGGTGGCCTTGGCCGTTGCCCCGGCGGGGGCGGCAGCGGGAGCTGCGGCGGGAGCGGCAACGGGAGATGCAACCGGAGCCGGACGCTGGGCGTGCGCCGGCGCCACGGAAGTTAGCGCCGTTTCGGAGCGGTTGTTCGATGCGGGCACGGATGCCTCCCGTCAGGAGTAAAGTGGGGTATTGGTCCTGACACTACGCCCCCGCACTGTAAGGAGTCAAGGTGGTCTTTGCCCCTGACACGGAACTCTCGCTGCGCTTCGTGGTGAACCTCATCAATTCGGCCGCCAACGGCGAGGAAAACCTGGCCACGATGGAGGCCCTTGACGGGTTTTTGCGGCAGGAGGGCTTTAGCGGGTCCCGCACGCACGACGCCGCCGAGCTGGCCAGCGTTCACGCCCTCCGGACTGTACTGGCAGCCCTGTGGACGGCGGATGAGGATACGGCCGTGGCTGGCGTGAACCGGCTTCTGCGCGAGGCCCAGGCGCTTCCGCAGCTCCTCAAGCACGACCAGTGGGACTGGCATCTGCACGCCACCACGCGCGAGGCCCCGCTGGCGGACAGGATGGGCACCGAGGCAGCCATGGCGCTGGTTGATGTGATCCGCAGCAAGGAGATGGACCGCATGCTCGTATGCGCGGCTGACGACTGCGACGCGGCTGTGCTGGACCTCAGCCGCAACCGGTCCAAGAGGTACTGCGACACCGGAAACTGCGCCAACCGGGCGCACGTGGCGGCATACCGGGCACGCCGCGCCAGCGGCGAATAATCAGCGCGGGCAGAGCGTAATCACAACCGGCGGAGAGTATGCCGCGCCGGCGGCGACTGTCCGTCGGGCGCTAGGAGGATCCGGCGTCGGGCCCGGATTCGCCGGTTCCGGCGGAACCCGGGGCGCCCGGCGCATCCGGGCGGGCCTGGGTTCCCTGACCGCCATGACCGCCGTGCCCCTGCGAGGGTTTCCGGGCCGAGCTCAGATTCACGCCCGAGCCCTTGCCCAGGTGGGCGGCGTTGTCCTTGTAGCTCATGGACAGCATCGCGGCGATGACGAGGGTGACAATGAAGGCGATGCCGGCGGCGGTGAACGCCAGATCAAACCGCGGCGACCGCGCGCTGCCGCCGGAGGCAAAAATCAGCACCGCGAAGAATGCCACCACAGCCCAGAAGGCGGAAAACATCAGGGGTCCCTTGACCGAGGTCCGCAGATTGCGCGGTTCTCCTGGTTTCTGGTGTGCCAAGGTGATTCCTCCCGTGCGGGCGGCGCAATGCGGCCTGCCCGCTGTGATGTGTGCTGGTTCTGAAGGGGTGCTGGTAGCCAGCGGCTGTTCTACAACGAGTAGAACCCTTGGTACTAGTTTACGGCCTTTGCTGCGTGCGCCCGCGCATCATGCCGGAGCGAGAGGCCGGCCAGGATCCAAAGCACGCCCGTAATGATGGCCCCGCCGCCGGCAACCCCCAGCAGCGCATGCGGACCAAGGCCCACGAAGAACGGGAGGGTCCCGGCCGTGCCCAGCCCGATGACTCCGGAGGCCAGCCAGTCGCGGGCCAGCACATGCCGCCCGCGGAACCTGATGCCCAGATACAGCTCAGCCGCCGATGCGACGGCCAGGCCCACAGCGCCAATCACGGCGAACACCAGGCTGCCCTGCAGGAACAGCAGGGCCACGCCGGCACCGGTCAGGGCGGCTCCGCCGGCGGACAGCAAGCGGCCGGCGGGTGCGTCACGGCGGAAACCGGTCAGCGGAATGCCCCACAGCAGGATCAGGCCGGTGGCCAGCAGATACACGCCGCCCGTCAGCGACATTCCAGTCTCGGACGGAGCCGCCCAGAACACGGTCACGGCACCAAAGACCAGCGCGGCGGCAGCCCGCAGCAGGGCGGGCTTCCACAGCTCTGCAGAAGGGGCAGGCGCGTCAGATTCGGCAGGCTTAGCGGGGGAAGTCACCGCTCCAGTTTAGTGCGCCAGCCTGTGGCGGCGAATCCAGGCGGCAACCTATGAACCAAGCACCATCCAGCGGTCCGTCCGGGCGCGGAGTCCCAGCGTCACGGCGCGGGCGCACATGTAGCCCAGCGAAAAAGCCACCCACACCCAAATCAGCGCCGCCGCGCCGCCGGCCCCGGCCAGCGGCACCGCAAGCAGCAGCGGAAGGTACACCGCAAGATTTACGACGCCGGCAATCGCCAGATACTTCGCGTCGCCGGCGCCGATCAGCACCCCGTCGAGGACGAACACGTAACCGGCGAGAGGCTGGCCCGCGGCGAGGACCCAGAGGGCGGCGGTCAGTACCGACTGGACGCCGGAATCGGACGTGAAGAGGGCCCCGGCGAACGGGGCCACCGCGGCGAGCAGCACGCCGGTGGCCACACCGAAGCCGGTGCCCCAGCGGATCATGGTCCGGGTCAGGATCCGGGCCTTGCCGGGGTTGGCGGCCCCCAATTCCTTGCCGATCAGCGCCTGCGCGGCAATGGCCAGGGCGTCCAGCGCGAAGGCGAGGAAGGTGAATACAGTCATGGCAAGCTGGTGGGCGGCCAGGTTCACGGCACCCTGGGCCGTGACCACGAGGACGGTGGCGAGGATGGCGGTGCGCAGGCTCAGCGTCCGCAGCATGAGCCAGGAGCCCACCTGGGTCATGGCCCGGATCCCATGCCAGTCGGGCAGCAGGCTGACGCCGTGATGCCGGGCGTTGCGCTGCACCATCACCAGATACACCGCGGCCATGGCCCACTGCGCAATGCTGGTTCCCACCGCGGATCCGACCACAGAAAGTCCGAGGCCGTACACCAACACGAGGTTTAGCACGATGTTCAGCGAGAATCCCGCCGTGGCCACCACCAATGGCGTACGGGTGTCCTGCAGCCCCCTCAGCACGCCTGTCCCGGCGAAGATCAGCAGCATCGCGACCAGCCCGGGCATGGACCAGCGCAGGTAATCCACGGCGAAGGTGCGGATCTCCGGAGTCGGCCCCATGAGTCCGATCAGCGGCTCCGCGGCGAGGAACCCGGCCAGGGCCAGCACGGTGCCCAGCAGCAAGGCGAGCCAGACGCCGTCGCGCCCGGCAGCCAGCGCCCTGCCCAGCTGGCCATCCCCTACCGCCCGCGCCACGGCGGGTGTGGTGGAGTAGGCCAGGAAGACCATCAGCCCCACCGCAGTATGCAGCACCGCCGAGGCCAGCCCGACGCCGGCCAGCTGGGCAACGCCCAGGTGGCCCACGATGGCCGAGTCGGCGAGCAGAAAGAGCGGTTCGGCGATCAGCGCGCCAAAGGCGGGAACAGCAAGCCGGAGGATTTCACGGCCATGGCTCTGGGGCTTTGGAATGGAAACGGCGGCGGAAGGCGATTGGGGCACGGAGCCAGCCTAACGGCCCAGGCAGCGGGCGAGGGCGAAAGATACCCACGACACATTAGTTGACACTTCAACAAAATTTCGGGACAGTGGAAGGGAAGCTTCACCCTGCGCGCTCCTGACCGCGTGCCCAAAGAGACAACCCCCCAATCGATCCGAACGGTGAGAATCTCCATGAACCAGTCCACCCAGACCACCACTGCACTGACGATCCTGCGGGTGATCGCAGGATTCCTCTTCGCCGCGCACGGCTGGCAGAAGTTCAGCGAATTCACCATCGCCGGCACACAGGCATCCTTTGCCAAGATGGGTGTTCCGGCCGCCGAGGTCGCCGCCCCGATCGTCGCCACCCTGGAACTGGCGGGCGGCATCGCCCTCATCCTCGGCGTGCTGACCCGCGCCTTCGCTGCCCTGCTCGCCCTGGACATGCTTGGCGCCCTCTTCCTCGTCCACGCCTCGGCCGGAGTTTTCGTCGCCACCGGCGGCTACGAGCTGGTCCTCCTGCTGGCAGCCGGGGCAGCAGCCATCGCCGTGGCCGGAGCCGGCCGCCTTTCGGCGGACGCTGCCCTCTTCGGCCGCCGCGAATCAAAGCTCAAGGTCCTCGCTTAATACTCCCGGAAACACAGCATCGCCCAGGGGCGGTGACTGTCCGGAAAACAACGACGGCGGCTGCTCGCCCGGCGCTTCGGCGCCCGGTGGGCGGCCGCCGTCGTTTTGCTTTCCTTCAATCGGTTCTGCCGGTCGCTGTTGATTCGGCCAACTGCTCTTGGTTCAGCCGGTGACGCCGGTCAGTTCATCCGGCGAGTGTGGCAGCTGCGCAGTACGGACCACCCTCCCCGCGTTCAGGTCCACGGCGTGCAGTTTCCGGGTCGCCGGCTCGGTTACATAGGCGGTGGAGCCCTGGACATACAAGGTGGGCCGCGCGTCCTGCCACGCCTCGGGCTCCTGCCAGGCCGGCACGACGGGGACCGTGGACATGGTGGCGCCGGTCAGCGGATTGAGAACGTGCAGCGCGCCGTCAGTGCCGAGGACCAGCGCCTCCCCGGCTGGCCCGCGGCCCAGCGACCGGAAGGAATAGCTCGTGCCAAGCTCCACCAGCTTCAGGGCCTTGGTGTCGGTATTCACCAGCGAAATCCTGGTGGGCCGCTCCAGGACCGCTTCCTTGTCCACCTTGTAGTCCCCGAGCACCACGGGCGACGCCGCCGAACCGGCCTGGTTTCCCATCCGGCCATAGGCGTCAGGACTGGAAATCTTGGAGAACTTCCCGTCCCTGAATACCAGCATCCCGTCTTCACATCCAAAGACCACGGTGTTTTCACCGGCCACCGCCTCGCCGTGGACGCCGGGGCAGCTCTGGCTCCGGCGGACCTCCTTGCGCTCCCGGGCCGCCCCCTCGGCCGGGCCCAGGAGGGCCACTCCGCTGCGGGCATTCTCGTCCCCCACCGTCACCAGCAACTTGCCGTCCTCCAACTCCACAGCCACGCCATGGTGGGCCTCGGGCGCCCTGTAGGTGGACACTTCCGGAAGCCCGTCTCCCGCCAGCCCTCCGAGGGCGGCCGATTCGAAGGACTGCACCGCGCCGGACCCGTCACTGAACAGGACGGTCCTGCCGGCGTGCCGCACCACATGGCCCGGCTTGCTCGCCTCGAACGCATGATCCGCCAGCGCGGGCCGGGCGGCATAGGAATGGCCATGGTCGCCATGGCGCTCGGTCCAGGTACCCGCATCCAGGACGCGGAACGAGTCGCCCGCCGCCACCAGGACGTGGCGGCCGTCCCCGGCAGGGCTAATGCGGTTGTAGCCGTCCAGCGCGACGTCTCCCGCGGGCTCAAGGGTTGCAGCGTCCAGCACTCCGACGCCGCCGGCGTACGTGTAGGCCAGGCGCGGTTTTGGGGCCCGAAGCTCAGTGGGTTCTGCGGTCTCCCCGCGCGGGGAGGGGCTGGCGGAATTTTCGGCGGCACTTTGCGCGGGGCCTGCGGCGCAGCCTGACAGCAGCAGGGCAACTCCGCAGACCACCGTCAGCGGCGCCGCGAGCGGGGGCCTGCGCGGGTTTAGTGGCTTGGCTGGCAGTTTTGCGAACGGCCTCGTGAATGGCTCGTTTGGGCGGTCGCGTCGGTGGTTGGCTATCGGGTCAGCAAGTGTGAATCGTCTCGTCAGCATGCACTAATGATAATCATTATCGTTAGTATGAGAACGACTCTTTCTCTTTCATGACGCGGGCTGCACAGGCCGGCCGTCTCTTATGGCGCCGGTGCGCGGGATTGTGAAGGCCCGGATCCGCCCGCAGCAGGGCGGTCAGTAAACTGCGACCATGAGCGAGACTGCCGCCAACTCTGTAACCCTCCGATTCCTTGCCGCCCCCATGGACGTGGGCCACAGCGGATCCGTTGACGCCGGAACGGTGCTTGAGTGGGTGGACAAGGCCGCCTATGCGGCCGCCGTGGGCTGGGCCAAGTCCTACTGCGTCACCGCCTATGTGGGGAACATCCACTTTGCCGATCCAGTAAACATTGGCGACATGGTTGAGGTCACGGCCACCATCGTCTACACGGGCCGCTCCTCCATGCACATCCGAACGGTGGTTTCCTCCGGGGACCCCAAGGGCGGGCCAGCCACCATGCGCAGCCAGTGCATGGTGATCTTTGTAGCGGTGGGCGAGGACGGGAAACCCGTCCCGGTGAGGCCGTTCGAACCGGTAACGCCGGAGGAGCTGGAACAGCGGGACCACGCCCTGGCCCGGATCGGGATCCGCGAGCAGATCGTCGAAGCCATGAGCGCCCAGGAATATACCGACGCCGGCACCGCCGAGCGCGTCGTCCTGCGGTTCATGGCGGCACCCACCGACGTGAACTGGGGTGGAAAAGTCCACGGCGGGATCGTCATGAAATGGATCGACGAGGCCGCATATGTCTGCGCCTCACGCTACTGCGGCCGGGACACAGTGGCTGTCTTTTCCGGCGGCGTGCGCTTCTACCGGCCGCTGCTGATCGGCCACGTGGTGGAGGTGGAGGCCCGGCTGGTCTACACGGGCACCAAGGGCATGCACATTGCCGTACACGTCCGCTCCGGGGACCCCAAGGGCCGCGAACTCAACCTGACCACGTACTGCCTCACCGTCATGGTTGCCCGCGACGCCGAGGGCACCTCAGTCCCCGTCCCTGCATGGACCCCCGTGTCCGAGGAGGACAAGCGGCTCCACGCCCACGCACGGGAGCTCCTGGAAATCAGGGCAGCAGCCCCGGGAAACAGGCTGCCCAACCACCTGCTGCAGTCGCAACCGCACTAGCAACACCACCGCAGCCTAGAAGCCGCCGCCTCCGCCGGCATCCCCCGCCATGTTGGCGAACCGCGAATAATGGCCCTGGAAGGCGACCACGATGTCCTTGGTGGGGCCGTTACGGTGCTTGGCGATGAGGATGTCGGCCTCACCCGCGCGCGGGGACTCCTTGTCGTAGACGTCCTCGCGGTGCAGCAGGATCACCATGTCGGCGTCCTGCTCGATGGACCCCGATTCACGCAGGTCGGAGACCATGGGACGCTTGTCCTGGCGCTGTTCAGAGCCACGGTTCAGCTGGGACAGCGCGATGACGGGGACCTGCAGTTCCTTGGCGAGCAGCTTCAGCGCACGGGAGAACTCGGAGACTTCCTGCTGGCGGGACTCCACCTTCTTGCCCGAACTCATGAGCTGCAGGTAGTCGAGGATCACGAGCTTGAGGTCGTGCTGCTGCTTGAGCCGGCGGCACTTGGCCCTGATCTCCATGAGGGACATGTTGGGGCTGTCGTCGATGAACAGCGGGGCATCATTCATGCGGCCCATGGTGGTGGCGATCTTGGACCACTGCTCATCCTTGATGGTGCCCTTGCGGAGGTCCTGCAGGCCAATGGTGGCCTCGGCGGACAGCAGACGCATCGCGATCTCGTTGCGGCCCATTTCCAGGGAGAACATCACCGTGGCGAGGTTGTTCTTGATGGCGGCCGAACGGGCGAAGTCCAGCGCGAACGTGGACTTACCGACGGCCGGGCGGGCAGCGATGACGATCATCTGGCCCGGGTGCAGGCCGTGGGTCAGCTCATCGAGCTCATAGAAGCCGGTGGGGACACCCACCATGCCCTCGCCGCGGTGGCCTGAGGCCTCGATCTCATCCACCGTGGACTCCATGACGTCCTTCAGGACGACGTAGTCTTCCGCTGTGCGGCGTTCGGCGACCGCGTACACCTCCGCCTGGGCCTGGTTGACCAGGTCTTCCACCTCGCCGTCCTGCCCGTAGCCGAGCTGCACGATCTTGGTGCCCGCATTGACCAGCCGCCGGAGCACGGCGCGCTCGGCTACGATCTCGGCGTAGTAGCCTGCATTCGCGGCCGTGGGTACCGTCTGGATGAGCTCATGGAGGTAGGCCGGACCGCCGATGCGGTTGATCTCTCCGCGCTTGGTCAGCTCATCGGACACCGTGACGGCATCCGCGGGTTCTCCGCGGCCGTAGAGGTCGATGACGGCCTCGTAGATGGTTTCGTGGGCAGGGCGGTAGAAGTCCTGCCCACGCAGGATCTCAACAACGTCCGCGATGGCGTCCTTGGAGAGCATCATGCCGCCCAGGACGGACTGTTCTGCCGGAATGTCCTGCGGAGGTTTACGGCTGCCCTCGGATTCGCGGGTACCTTCGATTGAGTCCAGGTGCGTAACTGACAAAGCTGCCGTCCTCCATTGTGTCCGCAGTCCGTGCAGGAGGACTGCGGCGCGTGTGCCGTGTGCCGTGGGTGGGCCGCGCAGCGAATCTGCTGCCCGGGCTAATGCAACTACACCAGCAGGCCCTGACATTTTTCGGTCCGGGCAGTTGAACCCCGGCGACGCCTCATCCACAGGTTTTCCACAGGGCAGCACGAATATGCCGGAGTCCGGGTAATCGCCGGCTCCGGTCTTCAGGCCGGAAGGGAAAACTCACCCGAATGGGGTGTCTCCGCTACGTTAGCGCCCGGCTGGCCACTCACAAAGCCCGCAGTTCTGCACCTCTGTGGATAACGTGTGTACAAGCGACTGCTGCTTGTGCACAGCCTGTGGGGGAAGCTGTGGATAGAAAGTTTCTTTCCGGCATATATGCCGCCTGACCTGCGGAAACATGCAAATTTAGTTGTGGACAAGTTTAATTTTGCCGCCAACCTTCATCCACAGCCTTAACCGACTACTGGGGATACCGGCCGGTAATTCCGCCGCTGGAGGGCGATTTCACCGCCTTTATTCCCGTTCTGTGATACGGATCACCGGCATATGTCCGGAGCCGTCCCACATGCATGCCGCCTGGACGAATCTTCCGGCCCAGGGTCGCACCCGGCAGCACCACGGGGCCGCACCATGCTCAGACGGGCATATGCTGTGGATAACGAGGATCTGGCGTTAAGCTCTAGGTATGGGCGACGTTCTGACAGTCTTGGTTCCTGCCCTTGTCCTCGCCGCAGCCCTCTGGGCTCTCGCAACGGCACTGAAGCCGCGTGATGGGGGCATGTCCGACGCGGACCGCTACCAGCTGGATCTGGCCCGGCGTTCCCAAGCCCATTACGCAGCCCAGGTTCAGGCGGCCATGGCGGCCCGGGCACGCACGGAGGCGGCAGCCCTGCCAAGCCAGAACCGGCAGCAGCAGATCCAGCAGGATCAGCATCGTCCGGCGTCACCTCCAGGACATCCTGACTACCCGCACGGCTCGTACCCCGCGGCACTTGCGCCCGGGACCACGCTGAACCCGCAACTGGCGCTGCAGCTGCAGACATTGGTGCGCAACGGGCAGAAGATCCAGGCGATCAGGCTTTTGCGTCAGGCCACCCATTCCAACCTTTTGACCGCCAAGCAATATGTAGATCGGCTGTAACCATGGAATCGCTCCTGATCCCCTTCCTGATCCTCGTGGCCGTGGCCGTCGCCGTGGTCCTGGCGGCACGTGCGTTGAGCCGCCGCCGCGCTACGGTCAGGGAACCGGCCAAACCGCCGGTGGAGTCTGCAGAGCTGGCACGGGAGGCCGCCGCCAAGCTGTCCGAGGATGAACACCGGCGGCTGTATGCGCTCATCGCCCAAGGCCAGGCCATGGCGGCGATCAAGCTGTACTACGAGGTGTCAGGAGAGGGCCTGCGCGCATCTCGGGACGCGGTGGCAGCGCTGGCAGCCCACCCGCAGCCTTTCCGCCCACCGGCACAGGAGACCAGCGAACCCGAGGACGACGACGAGCCCCCGCAGCGGTTCCCTTACCGGTACCGGGCCATCGCCAGCAAAGGCGATGTCACCCGGGAGGTCAGCAGCAACATGCTCAATGACGAGATCTACGGCCGCATCCGCACGCTGGCCAAGAGTGGCAACATCGAAGCGGCCGCCACGGCGCTGACCCGGCACTCAGACATCACCATGAAGCAGGCGCGCGAATTCATCGCCCTGCTGGACGACTAACTGCCGCCGGGCGGCCGGAGCACCTAGAAGTCGAACAGGTCCCCCAGCCAGCCTTCCTTCTTCTTATGGCGCCGCCGGTCATAGTCGCGGTCGTACCCCTTGTCACGGTCGTATCCCCTGCCATAGCCGCGGTCGTCGTACCGCGGCTGGTCACGCCGCGGTTCCACGTTGCCGTACAGCGGCGGAGGAACCATGCCCGGCGCGGGTGACGCCGGAGCTGGTGGCACGGGCGCCGGAGGTGCCGCCGGCGCCGCGCCGTTGACCCGGTCGATGATTTTGTCCAGTTCGCCGCGGTCCAGCCACACACCCCGGCACTGCGGGCAGTAGTCGATTTCCACCCCGCTGCGTTCGCTCATGACCAGGTCCGAAGAATCAATGGGACATTTCATGCCCGGCACAACGAGCGGGTGCAGCGATTAGTTCGCGTTACTGCCCGCCGGAGATCCCGGCCAGCAGCTGTTCAAAGGGCAGCGACTCCATCAGGACCGGCTTGCGGCCCGGCTGGTCCCCTTCCAGGAGGCGGCTGAACTCTGCCGCCGCCCGTTCGATCCGCATCGAAAGGGGGGTCCCGCCGTCGTCGGTGTACCCCCAGTCCTGGGGGCCGGCGAAGACGGCCGTGGCCGCAGTCCGCGTGCGCAGGTAGCTGAACAGCGGGCGCATGGCGTGATCCAGCACCATCTGGTGTCGGTCCGTGCCGCCGGTGGCCCCCACGAGGACAGCCTTGCCGTCCAGCGACTTGGGGTCGAGTACGTCAATGAAGGACTTGAACAGCCCGCTGTAGGACGCGCTGAACACCGGTGACACCGCGATGATGCCGTCGGAGGCTTCGACACCGGCGATCGCCTCTGCCAACCGGGGCGGGGCGAAGCCGGTGACGAAGTTGTTGGCGATGTCCACGGCGAGGTCCCGGAGCTCAACAACGTGGGTGGCCACCTCGTACCCGGCAGCCGTGAGCTCCCGTGTGGCGGCTGCGGCCAGCTGGTCGGCCAGCAGGCGGGTCGACGACGGCACTCCCAGGCCGGCGGACAGAACGGTTATGCGGCGGGTCTCCATGGCGGTCTCCTCAGATCGGCGCTATATATGCGTTTGCATCTATTCGCTCAACCCGGGACGCCCGGCCTTTATTCCGCTGCCCAGCAGGCGGCCCAGTACACTGCGTCCATGGCGGAGAACAAGACACAGGTGACCGGGATTTCGGCGGACGACTTCATCGCGGCTGTGCAGCACCCGGTGCGCCGGCAGGACGGCCTGCGCCTGCGTGCCCTCATGGCGGAACTGACGGGCCAGGAACCGGAGATGTGGGGTCCCACGATCGTCGGATTCGGCCGGGTGCACTACAAGTACGCCACCGGGCGCGAAGGCGACACTGCCGCGGTGGGGTTTTCTCCCCGCAAAGCCAGCCTCTCGCTGTATGGCCTGACGGATGCGCCGGAGTCGGCTGCACTCCTCGACCGCCTGGGAAAGCACAAAACCGGCGCCGGCTGCCTCTACATCAACAAGCTCGCCGACGTCGATGAAGCCGTGCTGGCCGAGCTGATCAGCATCGGCTACCGATACGGCACCACGGCCCTGCACCACGCCTGAGGCTGGTCCGCAATAAGTAAAGCGGGGACTTAAAGACGAAGCC
>NZ_JBHTSL010000028.1:0-60316 GCF_042795115.1 Arthrobacter sp. NPDC056493
CGGTGCCCCCCGGACTCCTATGTCGAGTTTTACGGCGGCCGGTGGCTCGTCGTTCCGTTCGCACCGGTTGAGCAACCGGAGTTCTTCGTTTGCTCACCGGAGAGCATCGGCGTCTTTAGCGCCACACACGGGTTCGAAATTGCAGGTTTGGAAGGTCAGCGGGCAGCCTGAACGTCCCATCGGGCGCCTGCGGATCAATATATTGCAGCAGTTCCCGACGTGGCTGGCCGGGGCCGGCTAATTTCCGGAAATACACCGGATCAACGGAAATGCAGGGGCAGGGCGCCTTATTGTCCCTAATAAATACCCCTCTGAAAATAACCTCATGAAATTCCTGGCTAGCTCCTGCGGAGCGTCTCCGGCGAGCAAACGAAGAACGCCGGCTGCTCCACCTGGGCGAACGGCACGACGAGCCATCGACCGCCGTAGAACTCGACATACGAGTCCGAGGTGCATCTTGCGAAGGCTTCCTCGCGTGTCATTTCCGCTCCTTTCACAAAGCCTGGCCGTTGAACTGTAAGGGCTGTTCCGCTTCGAGCTTCGCCTCCGCGATGCCAGTCACCTGCATTCCTTCTCATAACAAAAATACGTCGGCTGATTCGTGCAGGCCAGCCATTTGCGGAAATCCCCTTGAGAAATTAGCGGGCGCATTTTGCCATTGCAGTTAACATGTTGGAAATGTATTGGAAACATGCTCGTAACATGCTGGCACGCCGTTCCGCGCGCCAGCTATTCGCCACTGTGGTGGCGTGCATCCCTCCGGGACCGGGGTTTTACCGGGCTGCGGTTGAACGGGCCTCAGTTCTCACCCGGCGGGGAGCCAGGACGAACAGGCTCGCCAGCACCATCGCGACGCCGAGCCAGCCCAGCACAGGCAGCCGCTCCCCCACGACAACAACTGCCAACACGGCGGCCACAACGGTTTCCATGAGGGACAGGCCCGTTGCGGTACTCGCCCGGACGCGCGCCAATCCCCAACCGAACAGGACGTAGCCCGCGAACATCGGGACAAGCGCCATATAGGCCCCCACCGTGAAATTGCTCCAGGACTCAAGCAGCGGCCGTCCGGTCATCGCGAGCACCGGCATCAGGAGCACCCCGCCCAGGCCGAACACCGCGCCCATGGAGGCCCGGGACGATACGCCTACGCTGATCAGGCGATGGGCCGCCCACGAGTACAGCGCGTAGGTCAGGCCGGCCACGAGGCCCAGCGCGATTCCCACCGGGACCGCCCAGGATTCGGCAAGGGCGCCCGGCCGCTGCGCACTGTCACCGGCAAAACACAGGAGTCCGGCGCCCGCCACCCCGATCAGCGCGCCGAGCATCCAACGCCGGGTCAGCTCCTTACTGTCAGCCAGCCGCTCGATGACCGCCGATGCCAGGGGGGCCGAGCCGATCGAGACCACCGTTCCAAGCGCAACGCCGGATAGGTGCATGGAGCTGTAGAACGCAAGAGGGTACACCGCCACCGCGGCCGCCCCGAGCGAGACCAGCAGCCACCGGCCCCGAAGGCTGACCCAGTGGCTCGCGATCGGCTGCACCGCGTACAGCGCCTGCAGCAGTCCGCCCACCCCCATGGCCGCGGCGCCGATTGCCAGTGGGCTCACGGACGGCGCGAATGTGGCCACAGTTCCGGTGGTGCCCCACAGCGTGGAGGCGGCCACGACAAAAACAGCGCCCAGGAGCGGTCCGTTCAACCGGCCGAACACCGCTTTCACAGCGCCTCGAGCATCCGGGCAGCGATCGCCCGGGCTTCGTGCAGGCAACGGTCTTCGCCTTCAAGGCCGGCCCTGGCCATGGAACCCTCGAGCAGGAACGCCAGATGCCGGGCCACCCCGGCCGCCATCCCGTCGCGCCCTGGCAGCAGTTCCGCCACGTGCGCGAGCAGGAGACCCTCCACTTCTTCCTTGTGTTCCCGCGCGGCCTGCCTTCCGGGAGCGCCCGCCGGCAGCTCCGCGGCAGCATTGAGCAGGCCGCACCCCCTGAAACCGTGCTCATAGGCGAAATTCGCGTGGTCGATGTAGGCGTCGAACACAGCCAGGACACGGTCCTGCGGAGCAGCCGCCGCCGCAACCCGCTCCCGGTACAGCGCGAGCCATTCCTCATGGCGGGCGGCCAGATAGGCCGCCACCAGGTCCGCCTTGGACGCGAAGTTGTTGTACAGGCTCTTCTTGGCAACCCCTGCCGCCGCGGTGATGGAGTCGATCCCCGTGGCCGCCACGCCGTCGGAATAGAAGAGCCGGGCCGCAGCCTCGAGGAGCGATGCGCGCGCGGGCCGCCTGGTTGTTGACGGGCCTTCAGGTAGAGCCACGACGGTTCCTCCGGTTCAGCTAAGTAGGTAGACCAGTCTACCTACTTAGGGGCCGGGTGCAAATCCTCAGATGAGCACAAAACGCTCCCGTCAGATATCTGCCGCCGTTCCCAATCTGTGTCTTGCTTCACAGCACCGTCAGCGATAATATGGTCCGTAATTGTTAGCGCTAACAGAAATGTTGGAGCAAGCCGGAGTCTCCACTCCGGTGATAGCAGCCTCCGGCGCCGGCCCTGCGGGACGGCCTCGGTACGCCGGACACAAGTGGCCGGCGCCGGCGGAAAGTACATACGCTGTCCGCTCAAGCACCGATTCGTGGTCCTACCGGGCCACGGAAGGAGAATAACGTGAGAATCAAGAAACTCCTGGGCGCCGTCGCCGTCGTCCTGGCTGTTACGGTGGGGGCCACGGGCTGCGGAAGCCGTCCCGGCACCGCGTCCAGCTCCAGCAGCGCCGATGCTGCCGGGGCCCTGGTGGGGATCTCCATGCCGACTCAGACGTCGGAACGCTGGATCGCCGACGGGAAGAACGTCTCAGAGTCCCTGGCCAAGCTTGGCTACAAGACGGACCTGCAGTACGCCAACGACGATATCCCCACGCAGGTTTCCCAGATCGAGAACATGCTGACCAAGGGCGCGAAGTCCCTGATCATCGCGGCGATCGACGGCACCACGCTGACCGATGTCCTGGCCAAGGCCAAGGAGCAGAACGTCAAGGTCATCGCCTATGACCGGCTGATCAACGGCACCCCGAACGTGGATTTCTACACCACCTTTGACAACTATGAGGTGGGTGTCCAGCAGGCCACGTCCCTGCTGACCGGCCTGGGCCTGGTGGACGCGTCCGGCAAGAAGGTCGACGGCAAGGGCCCGTTCAACGTGGAGCTCTTCGCGGGCAGCCCGGACGACAACAACGCCAATTTCTTCTGGACCGGCGCCATGGACACCCTGAAGCCGTACCTGGACGCCGGCACCCTCAAGGTGCCCAGCGGCCAGACCAAGTTTGAGCAGGCCGCCATCCTCCGCTGGCAGGCCGCAACCGCCCAGAAGCGGATGGAAGACATCCTCACCGCCGCCTACGGTTCGGGCAAGAAGCTCGACGGCGTGCTGTCGCCTTACGACGGCCTGTCCATCGGCATCATCTCCGCCCTGACCAGCACCGGCGGCTACTCCAAGGGCGCCCTGCCGGTGGTGACCGGCCAGGACGCGGAAAAGGGCTCAGTGAAGTCCATCGTCGCCGGCGAGCAGTACTCCACGATCTTCAAGGACACCCGCAAGCTCGGCGAGCAGGCCGTGAAGATGGTGGACGCGGTCCTGAAGGGCCAGGAGCCCGAGACCAACGACACCAAGACCTACAACAACAAGGTCAAGGTGGTCCCGGCCTACCTGCTGAAGTCCGTGATCGTCACCAAGGACAACTACAAGCAGGAACTGATCGACTCCGGTTACTACACCGACGCCGACATCAAGTAGCAGTATTGCGGGGGCGCCTGCAGCGGCAGGCACCCCCGCCCCATCCACCCGAACTATCCACCGAACAGATCAGCTCATCGAACAGATCAGCGGGAAAAAACCAATGAACGTACCCATTCTTCAGATGCGCGGGATCACCAAGACCTTCCCCGGCGTCAAGGCCCTCCAGGACGTAACCCTGGATGTGAACCGCGGCGAGGTCCACGCGATCTGCGGCGAAAACGGGGCAGGCAAGTCCACCCTGATGAAGGTGCTCTCCGGCGTGTACGCCCACAACACCTTCGAGGGGGACATCCTCTTCGAGAACGAACCGTGCGACTTCGCGTCCATCAGCGACAGCGAAAAGCGCGGCATCGTGATCATCCACCAGGAACTGGCACTGAGCCCGTACCTGTCCATCGCGGAAAACATCTTCCTGGGCAACGAACTGGCCTCCCGCGGCTGGGTTGACTGGCGCAAAACCAACCTCGAGGCGGCCAAACTGCTCGCCCGCGTTGGCCTGAGCGAAAACCCGGTTACCCCCATCCAGCACATCAGCGTCGGCAAGCAGCAGCTCGTCGAAATCGCCAAGGCGCTGTCCAAGGAAGTGAAGCTGCTGATCCTGGACGAGCCCACCGCAGCCCTGAACGACGAGGACTCCGACCATCTGCTGGACCTGATCCTGCACCTGAAGGGCCAGGGCGTCACCAGCATCATCATCAGCCACAAACTCAACGAAATCCGCAAGGTCGCCGACGCCGTCACCATCATCCGCGACGGCAAGTCCATCGAAACCCTGCGCGTGGACCAGGGCGAAATCACGCAGGAGCGCATCATCCGCGGCATGGTGGGCCGCGACCTGGACAGCCTCTACCCCGAGCGCGAACCGCAGATCGGCGAGGAAGTCCTGCGCATCGAGGACTGGACGGTCCAGCACCCTCAGGACCACACCCGCACCGTGGTCCACAACGCCAGCCTCAACGTCCGCAAGGGCGAAGTGGTGGGACTCGCCGGACTTATGGGCGCCGGCCGCACCGAACTGGCCATGAGCGTCTTCGGCCGCACCTACGGCCGCGCCGTCTCCGGCAAGGTGTTCAAGCACGGCAAGGAAATCAACACCTCCACCGTCCCCGACGCCATCCGGCACGGCATCGCCTACGCCACCGAGGACCGCAAGCACTACGGGCTCAACCTCATCGAGGACATCAAGCGCAACATCTCCATGGCAGCCCTGCCCAAGCTCGCCAAACGCGGCTGGGTGGATGCGAACCAGGAAACCACGGTGGCCAACAGCTACCGGAAGAGCATGAACATCAAGGCCCCGTCCGTTGCGGCCATCACCGGGAAACTCTCCGGCGGCAACCAGCAAAAAGTGGTCCTGAGCAAATGGATGTTCTCCGACCCCGACGTGCTGATCCTGGACGAGCCCACGCGCGGCATCGACGTCGGCGCCAAGTTCGAGATCTACACGATCATCGCCGAGCTCGCCGCCCAGGGCAAAGCCGTCATCGTCATCTCCTCCGAACTCCCCGAGCTCCTGGGCATCTGCGACCGGATCTACACCCTGTCCGCAGGCCACGTCACCGGTGAAGTCCCCATCGCCGAGGCCTCCCAGGAGACCCTTATGCACTACATGACCAAAGAGAAGGAATAACGAACATGTCCGCCCTACGAGAATCCCTCGGCTTCCTGGCAAGCCGCCTCCGCCAGGTCGGCATCTTCGTCGCCCTGATCCTGATCGTCCTGCTGTTCCAGGTCCTCACCGACGGGATCCTGCTGGAGCCGCAGAACGTCACGAACCTCGTCGTCCAGAACAGCTACATCCTGATCCTGGCCATCGGCATGGTCATGGTCATCATCGCCGGGCACATCGACCTCTCCGTCGGTTCCATCGCCGGCTTCATCGGCGCCGTCGCCGGCGTCATGATCGTCCACTGGGGCTGGGCCTGGTGGGCGGCCATCCCGGCCTGCCTTCTCGTCGGCGCCCTCGTGGGTGCGTGGCAGGGGTACTGGATCGCCTACATCGGCATCCCCGCGTTCATCGTCACCCTGGCCGGCATGCTCATCTTCCGCGGCCTGACCCTGATCACCCTCAAAAACCAGCAGATCACCCCGTTCCCGGACGAGCTCCGCGCCCTCGGCGGCGGGTTCCTGCCGGACATCTCCGGCGGCACCTCCGTGCTCGAATGGCTCACCGTCATCCTCGGCGTCGGCGGCACCGCAGCCCTCCTGTTCCAGTCCATCAAGGAACGCCGCATCCGCCGGAAGTTCAACCTCGAGAACGAACCCATGGCCTGGTTCGCCACTAAAACCGCGTTCATCGCCCTGCTGATGCTCGTCATCACGTTCCTCCTCGCCAGCTACCGCGGCACCCCGATCGTGCTGATCGTCCTCGCGGGCCTGGTCATCGCCTACTCCGCGCTGATGAACAACAGCATCTTCGGCCGCCACACCTACGCTATCGGCGGGAACCTGCACGCCGCCGAACTCTCCGGCATCAAGACCAAGGCGGTCACGTTCCGGCTCTTCGTGAACATGGGCGTCCTCGCCGCCCTGGCCGGCCTGATCTTCACGGCCCGCCTGAACTCCGCCCAGCCCGCCGGCGGCACCGGCTTCGAGCTCGACTCCATCGCCGCCGCCTTCATCGGCGGAGCAGCGGTCCAGGGCGGCATCGGCACCGTGGCCGGAGCCATGATCGGCGGCCTCATTATGGGCGTGCTCAACAACGGCATGTCCATCCTCGGCCTCGGCACCGACTACCAGCAGCTCATCAAGGGCCTGGTACTCCTGCTCGCCGTCGGGTTCGACATCTTCAACAAAAACCGCGCCGGCGGCGGATCCTCCATCGCCAAGCGCTTCAGGCTCAAGACCACCCCACCCGCCACCGAAACCAACACACCGGCACAGACCGCCGCACCGGAATCAGCCAAAACACCGGCCGAATCTGCCACACCCGTGGCAGCCGGCAGCCGCGACTCAGGCACCGCCTGAAAAACCGTCTGGCCACCCGGCCCCAGCCAGCAACCCAGCCAGCAGAAAGGACACGCCATGACCGAGCTCCTCGATTCCATCGACATCCACGTCACGAACCGGCACGCCCTCGACGAGCATCTCGAGGCCGCCGTGAAGGACCTCCAGGAACTGGCAATGCTCACGGGCACGCACGGCATCCTGGTCACGCGCCACCGGCCCGGAAACTACACGGCCGCGCTTTCGGACCAGGTCCCGTTCGGCATGACGCGTGAAGTGATTCGCTGACGCTGCCTGCTACTGAGCGCAATGCAGCCGAGCCCCTCCCCCGGGTTTCACACCCGGGGGAGGGGCTCAGCGTTTAAGGCCCCCTGGTTACGGAACCCTGGGCGTGGTGAACGGCAGGACGAGCCGGGACGGGTGCGCGGCATCGCGGTAGATCTTGTGCGTGACGGGCCGGCCCACCGGCAGGTGGAAGGCATCCGGCGGGAGCAGCGAGTTGTGTTCGTCGGCCAGCGGCTCGGCGTTGGACAGCTCCACCGTCAGCACGTGGCCCGGCCTGAACGTGTTCGCAAACGGGTAGAGCCGCAGCACGTACTCCTCGATCTGCCCCGGTTCCACCGGCACGGAACGCGTATGGGGGTGGAACGGGTTGCCTTCGGTGGTCCGCCCGTCGAGCTCGCGGTGCGAGGCCTTAAGGTAGCCGCTGGTGATCAGCTGCCGCCTGCCGTTGGGGGCGTAGTCCCACAGGCGCAGGATGAAGTTGGTGTCCGGCTGGTCGATCTCGGCGAAGATGTGCGCGGCACCGGTGCCGATCATCTCCGTGTCCTCCTCGAAGGGAGGCGTGGACCAGCTGATGATCTCCACCTTGTCCGTCACGGTCAGCGGCGCCTGGTAAAAGCCGTCCGGGGCGGCGTACTCCGCGCCCATCAGCTCAGGCTCGGTCGACAGCTTGTGGCGCGGGCGCAGGTACAGGTTCCTGTACTCCACGTCCTTCGGTGGCCACTGGTCCGCGGTCACCAGCTCGCGGGAACCCTCCACGAAGACGCTCACGGCCGGCTCGTCCATCACGCCGTTATCGATGCCCTTGATCCAATAGTCGTACCAGCGGAACATTTTGTCGTGTTCCTCGATGAACGGGCGTGACTGCATGGGCGGGTAGGGTCCGATGTCCAGTTTCTTGGGGCCCTTCAGCTCATTGAACAGCTCGATGGTGCCGTCCATGGTCCAGCCGCGGCCCTGGTCGATCTGCAGCCACACCGGGATGTCGATGTTCGGGGCCAGAGTGATGGGGTTGCGCTCCTCGTACCAGTCGCCGTCGAGCTCGTTCATCACGATGTCGAACCAGGCCTCGTGGTTCTTCGGGTAGTTCAGGACGTGGACCAGGTTGGGCCAGGCGGCGACGTCCGGGTCCTGCAGGCGCTCGTTGACGAGCTTCTTCAGCTCCTCCGGGGAGTGCTTCTCGATCATCCGGGACTTGACGCCGTCGGTGAACGCCCAGCCCGAGTCGCCGCCGCGGCCTTCGCGGGCGGCGCGCGGCATGAACCACATGACGCCGCCGTGGTAGGTGGTCTCGTAGAAGTCGTAGTGGCCGCCGGAGACGAAGATTGCCTTCAGATGCGGCGGGCGCTCGGCCGCCGCGAGGACCTGCATGGAGCCGAAGTAGGAGATCCCCACCATGCCCACGTTGCCGTCGCACCACGGCTGTTCGGCAACCCATTCGATGAAGTCGTACGCGTCCTGGCCCAGTGAAACGCCGCCGGCGTTGTAGTTGCCGATGTGCTCGCCGCCGGAGTGGCCGGAGCCGCGCAGGTCGCCGATGACGTGGACGTAGTCCTCCTTGACG
Source organism: Arthrobacter sp. NPDC056493 (assembly GCF_042795115.1). Classification (NCBI taxonomy): domain Bacteria; kingdom Bacillati; phylum Actinomycetota; class Actinomycetes; order Micrococcales; family Micrococcaceae; genus Arthrobacter; species Arthrobacter sp. NPDC056493. The sequence continues at coordinate 8,579 of NZ_JBHTSL010000028.1, forward strand.
ATCCGGGCGATGTCACCGGCCTCGATGCAGCCGTCCCACATCGGGCTGGGGCGGCGCTGCGGCGGGGTGGTGAGGGCCAGCGCCTGCAGTTCCTTGCCGTAAGGGCTCAGCGCGACCAGCGCCGGGCGCGGCTTGTCGTCGGGGCCCTGGTAGGCGTCCGCGGCAAGTTCAACGCCGTCGCGCATGGGGACACGCAGGTCCTTGCGGACGGCAATTTTCTCGCCGCCGGCGGTCAGCAGCTGGAAGTCATCCATGAGTGACTGTCTCCTCATCTTTGGTCGAAGCGTTGAAAAGCGTGCGGTAGCCGTGCAGCGTGGTGAAGAAGGGGGACGGCTCCAGGCCGGGGTCTCCCGCGTAGCCAAGCTCCCCGGCAACCGGGGCGAACGGCGAATAGGCCGACTCCGTCTCGTGCAGGCCGGCTTCCAGGCAGCGGCAGGCGGCGGTGCTGACCCGGGTCTCGACGTCGATACTCTCCTGAAGCGCCCGTCCCGCCTGGGCGGCATCGAGTTCGACGCCGAACGGCTCACCGTCCGCGCCGCGGTACGGATGCCCCAGATACAGGTGCCGCGGACGGACCTCGTCGCGCAGGTACTCAAGGCTCGCGCGGTAGCCCTGCGGATCCACGAACCCCGGGAAGCCGTTCGCCGCGCCGTGCACCTGCACGGCGTCGCCGACGAACACGTCGTCCTGGCCGTCGATGACGTAGGCGACCGACCCGGCAGTGTGGCCCGGGATGGAGTGGACGGATACGGTGACGCCGCCGCCCAGGGAGATGGTTTCTCCGCCTTTCACGAGCAGGGCGGGTTCCATCTCACCGGAGATGACCGTGTCCGCAGCGGCGGCCAGCTTCGCGCCGCCGTCGGGGTCCTGCAGATACTGCCCCCGGCCGGTGAGGTATTCGTCCACGTGGGCGCGGCGTGAGCGCAGCAGCGGTGCGTCGGCCTCGTGGATCACCACCTGCGCGCGCCGGCCGGTGAGCTCCCAGAGTGCATGGGCGCCGCCGATGTGGTCGATGTGTCCGTGGGTCAGCAGGATCCAGCGGACATCCTCGATCCGCCGGCCGATAGCCTCCAGCGCCGGGACCATTCCTTCGGCGGGCGAGGACGCGATCCCCGTGTCCACGATCGCGGGTTCGGGGGCGTCGATGTAGAAGCTGTAGAGGCCGAACCGTCCCCACGGCGAAACGATGGGATGGACGGCGACTGGAGACGTCATTGCGCTGTGCCCCCGTCCAACCCGGCCTTGGCGTTCAGGAATTCGCCGGTCTCCTCGAATACCCGGTAGAACTCCGGGATCCAGGAGAAGTTCTGAACGAAGCCGTGGTTGGACCCTTTGTACCGGCTGACGGTTGCGTCGACGCCGGCCTCCGCCAGCCGCAGGCCGTACAGTTCGCCTTCGTCGCGGAGGGGGTCGTGCTCGGCGGTGATGACCAGGGCAGGCGGCAGGCCGGCGAGGTCCTGGCGCTTGATGGGCGAGACGAGCGGGTCCGCGGGGTCCGCGCCGCCGTCGAGGTAGAAGGCATTAAAAGGTGCCAGGCCCTCGGTCTCCAGCCCGTAGCCTTCGGCGTTTTCCCGCAGCGAGGCGTAGCGGTCCGCGTCGAAATCCAGGTCCAGCGACGGGTAGAACAGGACCTGGTGGGTGATCCGGCTGAACCCGTCGTCGTGCGCCTTAGCGGCGACGGCGGCCACGAAGTTGCCGCCCGAGCTGTCGCCTGCGATCGCGAGGTTCGCACCGTCCCAGCCCAGGTTTTCGCCCTGCGCGGCGGCCCAGCGGACCACGGCGTAGCAGTCGTCGAGGCCCGCCGGGAAAGCGGCTTCGGGAGCCAGCCGGTAGCCGACGGAGATGACTTTGTGGCCGGTTTCCTTGGCCAGTGCCCGCGCCACGTGATCATGGGTGTCCAGGCTGCCCAGGAAGAAGGCGCCGCCGTGGAAGTACACCAGCAGGCCGTGCGTCTCCGCGCCGGTCGGGGTGTAGATCCGCACCGGAATCTCGCCGGTGGGCGTCACTGCAGTAACGTCGACGACGGCGTGAAGCGGCTCCCGCTGTTCGGCCGGGGGAACCTGGGCTGCTTCGCCCGCACGCATGGCCTCGGGGTCCAGTGGAGAACCGTCGGGCGCCGGCAGGGTGCTGAGAATCTTGGCGATTTCGGGATGGATGGTCATGGCGTTCAGGCCTTTGCCGCGGCGGGCTTTTGAGCTGCGGGTTTTTGGCCGGGGAACACGTCGTTGACCTCTTCCTCGGACCAGCCCTGGCGGGAGATGCGCTGCAGCTCGTCCGTCACCGGCTTGCGGGTTGCCTGGAACAGGGCCAGTGCTTCCTTGACGGAGCCCGCCTGGGCCAATGCATCCGCGAGGGCGCCGGCATCCTCGATGGCGGAGTTCGCCCCCTGGCCCTGGTGGTGCAGCATGGAGTGGGCGGCGTCGCCCATCAGGACCGCGGAGTCCGTGTGCCACGTGTCAACGGGGTCGATGTCGTAGACGGCGCGGATATTGACCGCGTCCATGTCGAGGCCGCGGGCGATCTCAACGATCCGCTCGTCGAAGCCCTCCACCGTCTTCAGGAGTTCTTCCTTCGTGACCGTCGGCGCCCAGGTGCCGTCCGGATTCAGGGCGGTGATGTCGAAGGACATCTGGTTGCGGTGGCGCAGCGGCAGCAGGTACACCTTGGTGCCCTTGCCGATATACATCCGCAGGTTGCTGTCCACCACCATGCCGTGGGCGTCGTCGGCCGGGATCACCACGCGGTAGGCGTGCTCGCCGGAGAACACGGGGCCTGTGGCGCTGAAGAGCTGCTCACGCACCACGGACCTGATGCCGTCGGCGCCCACCACCAGGTCGGCTTCGACCGTCGTGCCGTTAGTGAAGGTGAGGACGGTGCGGGGCCCGCCGTCCTCGATGGTCTCCAGCTTGTGGCCGAGATGCACCATGCCTTCGGGGAGCACGCCGAGCAGTGCCTCGATGAAGTCGCCGCGGTGGATGAGGTAGGTCTGCTTGTCGTCGCCGGACTCGGGCCAGGTGTCCTTCAGTATGGGTTCACCGGTGGCGGTGAGGATTTCGAAGTAGTCGCTCGGTGAGCTCACCCTGGCGATCGCGTCGAAGATTCCCCACTGGCGGAACCGGGCCATGGTGGCCGGACGCAGGCCGATGCCGGCGCCGACCTCGCGCATTCGGGTGGCCTGTTCGTAGACGGTGACATCCGCGCCGAGCAGGCTCAGTGCCTTTGCGGCTGCCGCGCCGCCGTAGCCCGCACCGACGATGGCAATTTTGAGGTTCTTGATTTCCGAAGCCTTCATGGATTCATCTCTTTCTTGTGGCGGCCTGTCCGGGATTCAGCCAAGGGACAGGAAGTCGGCGGGGTTGTCTTCGAGCAGGAGCTTGAGGGTGGCGTCGTCGATACCGGCTGCACGCATGTCGGGGATCATGTCCTCGAAGATGTAGTTGATGGTGTGGCCTTTCACGCCCGGCCAGCCCAGCGGGCTGCAGTTGGCGTCGGCCGAGACGAGGAGCTTGTCCGCATAGCCCTTGTTCACGAGGTTGACGAAGTGCCCCATGCGTTCGGCGCGCTTGCGGCCCCAGAACGGCGGATCCGGCAGTTCCAGGTCGTAGCCGAAGGTGTCGAAGCCGATGCGGCCGCCCTGCTCGTAGATCCAGTCGTGCGGGGTGACCGGAGCGTTCAGGCCGTCGTCGGCGTGGCCGAAGAGCACTCGGTCCAGCGGCAGGCCCTCTTCGTTAAAGATGTTCACCGCCGGTTCGGGGTCGATGGCCAGGTGGGTCAGGATGGGTGCACCGGTGACGACGGCGGCGCGGGCCGCGGCACGGTAGATGCGCTTGTCCAGCTCCGTCATCCGTCCGCCCCGGCTAACGCCCACCTTGATGACGCCGGCCTTGGCACCCGTGTTGCCGATGCCGACTGTGATCTCGTGGATGAACACCTTTGCGAGGTAGTCCACGGGGGCGCGGGAGAAGTGCGGCAGGGCTGTGTCGCCGCCGACGAAGCCGGTGCAGGCCACGATGTGCACGCCCGTTTTCCGGGACAGGGACTTGTAGTAGTCAACGTCGCGGCCGTTGCAGATGCCGGTGGCGTCCACGAAGGTGCCGCCGCCGTATTCGCGAAACTTCCGCAGCTTGGGCACTGTTTCCCCGTAGGCCTGCTCCGGCGACTTCCACCACCTGGTGTCCAGTTCGGACCCGGGCATGCCGTAGCCGATGTGTTCGTGGACCGCCACGATTTCCAGTTCTTCGGCCGGGATGGTTCCCAGCACTGTGTTGACCTTGCTCATTAAGGAATCCTGCTCATTGGTTCACCTCAGGGGTTCAAAAGTTTGTTGTGGGTGGGCCGCGACCCGCCTAGCGCACGGCCAATAGGTTGCGCGGGTTCTCCACGAGGATGCGCCGGGAGTCTTCTTCGCCCAGGCCGCGGGCCTTAAGGAACGGCACGAATGTGGACAGGACGTGGCTGTAGGGCAGGTGGTACTCAGGCAGGCCCTTGGCCACGCCGATCGAGTTTCCCGAAAGGATGATCCTGCCGGCATGGCCGGCTCCGACGAGTTCGAGCACGAGGCCGGCACGGTCGTTGTCAGTGAGGTAGTCCGCGTGGTCGTTCAGGCCCACGTGGTCGATGCCCACGAAGGCTCCGAGGTCCGCCACCTTGAGGGCGGCCCCCGCTGCGTCCGTGCGGTCCAGGTCGCCGACGAGCACCCTGTCGGCCCCGATCTGCTCGTCCAGGACGATGTCCAGATCATGAAGGGCATCGGCGCCGAAGCGGATGGAGACCGGGACGCCGGTGCTCCTGGCGGCGCGGGCGGAGCCGCGGAAGAGGCTCTCCTCTGTCGGGGTCATGCCGGCGCGGTCGGCGATGGTGGCGACCATGCCGGCGGCGGCGCGGCGCTCGACCCTGGGAACCACCATCCCCTCACTGGCCTCCTTGCCGAAGAGGTCGGCAAACTTTTCGGCCGGCCACGGGGTAGGCGGGTTGGTCTGCGGCGTGAGGAAGTATCCGCCGAGTTCTTCCTCCGGACCCAGGCCTGTGGAGGCAACGATGTGGACGCCGGTGGAGCGGGACAGTGCCTCGTAGAGCTTGAGGTCGCGGCCGTGGAACATGCCGGTGCTGTCCACGATCGTCTGCCCGCCGTGGGCCCGGAAGTCCGCCAGCTTGGCGGCGAGGACTTCGAAAATCTCCGCCCGGTCCATGGAGATTTCGGGGGCGTACTGGGCGCCGGGGAGCACGGACAACAAGGCCTCATGGACCGCGACGATGCCCAGTTCGGAGGCAGGGATTGGCCCCAGGACCGTGTTGACGGTTTGCCCGGCCGGGGCTTGGACTGCCTCGCCGGTTTCGACGGGTGCGGGGTGACTCACGGGGCTTCTCCCTTGAAGGTCGGTTCTGGATGGGGGACGCGGAGCTCGACCGTGCTGTCACTCCCATGCGGTGGACTCACCATCCCATATTTCTTTACATCACGTCAAGAAATTTTCTATCAATTATTTTCCTTGACACTGCGTAAGAGATAACTCCACACTGTTTCGAGAGACCACAACGGTTGAACGGAAACAAAGGAGTTTCATCGATGAGTCAGACCATCCCGCTGCCGAGCCGCGGCTCCGTGCGGGCCACCTTCATTACCGCTTACAGTGCGGTCGCCCTGGCCCAGATCACGAATGCACTGCCCGGCGCGCTCAACGGCACCTTTGCCGTGGAATTCCGCACCTCGGGCGCAGGCCTGACCTGGATCGCGGGCATGTTCATGATGGGCATCGTGGTGTTTGAGCTCAGCTGGGGCCTTCTGGGCGACCTGTTCGGCCGGAAGAAGCTGCTCTACGCGGGCGCTGTGATCAGCGTCGCCGGCTCCGTCCTCGCGGCGCTGGCGTCGAGCACCGAACTGATGATCGCAGCGCAGGCGGTCGGCGGGATCGGGGCGGGCATCCTCTTCCCCATTTCGCTGTCCATGATCGCGGCCATCACCCCGGACCACCGTGCCCGGGCAAAGGTTGTCGCCACCTGGGCAGGGTTCCTGTCGCTGGGTGCGGTGATCTCCCCCATCCTGGCCGGGGTCACGGCGCAAGCCTTCACCTTGCCGGGTCCCGCAGCCGGCACTCCCAACGTCTTTAGCGGCTGGCGCGTGGCCTACTACATTGCCGCCGCGATCGCCGTCGCGGTCATTATCGTCGCGGTGCGGGCGAAGGATTCCGCAGGCGTCGAGAAGCGCAGACTCGACCTGCCTGGCCAGGCCACCCTCGCCCTCGCCCTCATCGCCGTCCTCTTCGCCACCGTCCAGGCCGTCGACGCCGGCTTCGGCAGCGCTGGAGTGATCGCCAGTTACGTTGCAGGCGCCATCCTCCTGGCAGCCTTCGTGGTCATCGAAACACGCACCAGGCAGCCACTGATCCACCTTTCGCTGTTCAGGAACAGCGCCTACTCGATCACCGGCGTCGTGGCAGTCACCGGCATGTTCGCCTTCCTCGCCGTCTGCTACAGCACCAGTGTCGCCGTCGGGGGACTCGCCCTCGCCGAGGCCTGGAAGGTCGGTGTGCTGTTCGTCTTCATCCAGGGCCCGGCCTTCGCTTTCATCCCGGTGGTCGGCTGGCTCATCCACCACGTGGCTCCCCGCTGGGTGCTCACCGTCGGCTTCGCCTCCATGGCCGTCTCCGCCTACTGGCTCTCGACGTTCTCCCTGGGCACGCCGGAGGCGTTCGGCGGAACTCCCTGGACGGCGTTCATTCTGCCGCTCCTGCTGTTGGGCATCGGGTTCGCGCTCACGGTTGGCTCCATTACGGCCGTCGCCATCAACACCGTGCCGCCACAGCACATCGGCATGGCCTCCGCCACCACCAACCTCCTGCGCGACCTCGGTTTCGCCCTGGGCCCTGTCATCGGTTCAGCCATCGCTTTCGGCGTCGGAGCCACAGCCTTCGCCCAGCCCCTCGCCGGGATCCTCCGCGGGGCAGGGCTGCCCGCCGAAGCCGTCGCCGGGCTGTCGAACGTTCCGCCCCTCGGTTACCTCTCCGGCTGGGATGCCGTCGTCGCGCAGTTCACCGGCCAGGCAGCGGCCACCGGTGCACCCGCCCAGGCCGTCAACGGCATGGTCAGCGCACTCACCTCCGCGCAGCAGCAGATCCAGGGCGCAGCGGGAACCTCCCTCGGCCAGGGTTTCCAGACCGTATATCTCGCCGCGGGCATCGCGGCAACCCTCTCCGCTCTTCTCACCCTCTTCATCTCCGCACGTTCCTCGGCGCCCACACCCGCTGCCATCGCTGAGACTTCGGAGACCACTGCGGCCAACGCAGAGGCAGCCGTCTAGGACCCGCGGCCCCGGCCCGGCCAACTATCTACCGCCCGCCACTCCACCACCCGCAAGGAGAACATTGTGACTGCACCCATCGAATCAGACATCGACATCTGGGATGACGACATCCTCGTCGACCCCTACCCCACGTATGCCGCACTCCGCGGGCAGGCCGGCGTCGTCCACCTGCCCAAGAACGGCGTGTACGTGCTGACGCGCTACGACGTCATCCGGGACGTCCTCGGCGATCCGGCAACCTTCTCGTCCGCCGGCCTTGGCTTCAATCCCATGGTCAACGAGGCGCTGCAGGGCACCTCGCTTGCCTCCGACCCGCCAGTGCACACGCAGCTCCGCGCGACGTTGTCACAGAATCTCACCCCGCGCGCACTCCGCGGCCTGAAGGTCACGATCGACGAGAAGGCGGACAAGCTGGTCGCCGAACTGGTCGCCGGCGGCAGCTTCGACGCCGTCGACTCCCTGGCGCGCGCCTTCCCGCTCGAGATCGTCGCCGACCTCATTGGCTTCAGCGGGCGCGTGAAGGACAACATGCTGCGCTGGGGGCAGGCCGCGATGCAGGTCATCGGCCCCCTGAACCAGCGCACGCAGGAGAGTTTCCCGATCGCCGGCGAGCTGTACGCCTGGTGCTCTTCGGTCAGCGCCGAAGACCTGGCTCCGGGATCGATCGGCCGGGGGATCTTCGAGGCCGAGGACCGTGGTGACATCCCCGCAGGCTCGGCCGGGCACATCATCCACCAGTACCTCGGCGCCGGCGTGGACACGACCATCGCTTCCATCGGGAATATCATTGCGCTGTTCGGCCGACACCCGGAGCAGCTTGAGCTCGTCCGGAACAACCCGGAGCTGGTCCCCGCGGCCTTCGCCGAGGTGCTGCGCTACTGGGCTCCCGTGCACATCTGGGGCCGCACAGCCACCCGCGAGGTTGAGATCGACGGCGTGACCGTTCCGGCGGGTGCGCCTCTGGGCATTCTGTTTGGCGCCGGCAACCGCGACCCGCGCCACTACGAAAACCCGGATGCCTTCGACGTGAGCCGCAACCCCGCGGACCACCTTTCCTTCGGCTACGGACCGCACGGCTGCGCTGGCCAAGGCCTGGCGAAGCTCGAAGCCCACGCGATCATCGACGCACTCGCCCGCCGGGTGAAGGCGCTGGAACTTGGGAACGAAGTCAGGGAACCGAGCAACATCACGCGCAGTTTCGAACTGCTCCGCGTGACCAAGGTGGTGGCGGCATGAGGATCGAACTGGACCGTCCCCGCTGCGAGGGCCACGGCCTCTGCGAGGAAGCCGCGCCCGCGCTCATGCACCTCGACGACGGCGGTGAACTCGTGATCGACTCCCCCGAGGTTGCAGGGACGGATCTGGGCGCCGCGAACGCGGCGGTTCGGGTCTGCCCCGTCGCCGCGCTGAAACTGGTGGCGCCGTGACGGCAGGCACTGTGTCCATGCGGCGCATCGTCGTCGTCGGCAACGGCATCGCTGGCCTGACGGCCTGCGACTCGCTGCGCGCTGCCGGTTTCGACGGCGAGCTGACGGTTGTCGGCGCCGAGCGCCACTCCCCCTACAGCCGCCCTGCGCTGTCCAAGGCGCTGCTCCATGGTGTCGGCGGGAATGGTGCTGACGGGAATGGCGGCAACCGGAACGGCGGCAACGGGCTGAGCGCCCACGAGCTGCCCGCGCCGACACACGAGGCGACCGAGCTGCTCGGCGTCAGCGCCGCAGGGCTCAACGTCGACGCCCGGGTGGTGAGGCTCGACGACGGCGGGGAGCTGCCGTACGACGGCCTGGTCATCGCGTCCGGCTCGAGGGCCCGGCGGCTCGGTGCGGGGCCCTGCGACGGCGGCGACGCCGCCGAGCTCACCCTGCGCACCATCGAGGACGCCATTACGCTGAGGCAGCGCGTGGCGTCGCGCCCGTCCGTCGTGGTGATCGGCGGCGGGCCGCTCGGGATGGAAGTGGCCTCGGGCTGCCTGCAGTCGGGCTGCGAGGTCACGCTCGTCGCCGACGGAGCGCCCCTCTCCCGCCAGCTCGGCGGCTACCTGTCCCGCATTTTCACCTCCGCCGCACTCAGGCGCGGACTGCGGATCGTCAGCGGCGGGAAAGCCCGCCTGGTCAGGTCCGGTGCGGTGACGCGTGTAATCCTCGACGACGGCACCGAACTGGAGGCGGAGGTCGTGGTCACCGCGGTCGGCGACGAGCCCAATATCGAGTGGTTGGCCGGCTCGGGGCTCCTGGCCGACGGGTCGCTTCGCGTTGACTCCCGGGGGCGGGTCCGGACGGACATCGTGGCCGCCGGCGACGTGGCGTTCTTTCCCACCCGGCGCGGGGTGGGCCGGGTGCCGCTGTGGACCAGCGCCATCGACCAGGCGAAGAGCGCCGCCGTCGGCCTGCTCAGGGGGGACGCAGCGCCCGGGCTCGATTTCCAGCCGTACTTCTGGACCGAGTGCTTCGGCCTGGCCCTCAAGGCGGTCGGCTTCACGCCCGTGGCCGGAGACCCCGATTCCTGCGAACGGGGTGAGGGGGAAGGGTCCATGCTCCTGCATTGGGCGGACAGGTACTCCCCTGGCGGCGCGCACTCCACGGGCGGCACGGACGGGACCGCCGCGGCGATCAACTACCGGATCCCCATCCCGAAGCTGCGGCGGCTGGCCGGTGCCGGCCTTTCTGGCGGGGCCGCCCTTTCCTGACAGCGTGTTAGCCCCCTTGCCGTCGCGCAGCTTTTGCGCCGCCCGCGCACGGATGCCTCACGCCACGTTAGGATTGCGTCATGCCGTCGCTGCGAGAAGCCCAGAAGCAGCTCACCCGCGACACAATCGTGGAACGGGCGCTCGAGCTGTTCACCGAAAAGGGCTACGCCGCAACCAAAATCGAAGAGATCGCTGCGGCGGCCGGCACCACCCGGGTCACCTTCTACGCGTACTACCCCACGCGGGCCGACCTGATGAAGGACTTCATGGCGCGGGTCAACGCCGTGCTCGAGCGCGCCGACGGCCCCGGCAGTGGCTCCACCGCCGTCGAGCTGGTTGAGGTGGTCCGTGCGGGCGAGCTGTCCGGGGTCCTCGCGTGGCTGGAGTCGCGGGCGGCACTGTGGCCGGCCTTCCGCCCCTACCTCGACGTACTGGATGAGGCCGCCGTCCTCGACCCCGAGGTGCGGACCATGGTGGAGGGGTGGCACGAGGAAGTCATCTCGGACATGGTCCGTGGCATGAAGCTGGCCGGCCGCTTCCCGGAGGAGACGCACCACATCCGCGGCACGCTCGCCTTCACCCAACTCGATTACGTCGCCACGCTCTGGACACGGCGCAAGCTGGAACCGAACCGCGAGCACGCCCTCGAAGTGCTGGCGGACAGCTGGTACCACCTGCTCTGCGACGCAGGCTGAGTCGACGAAGCCTGAATCACGCGGGTCAGCCGCACCTATCCAGGAGCGGCCGTCGAGCTCCGCACCACCAGCTTGGGGTTCAGGACCGAGGCAGCGCCCGAGGGGCCGTGGGCCATGTCGGACAGGAGCATCCGGATGCAACGCGCGCCCAGTTCCATGAAGCCCTGGTTCACGGTGGTCAGCGGCGGAACGAAATACCCGGCCTCCGGCTGGTCGTCGAAGCCCACCACGCTGATGTCCTCCGGGACGCGCAGCCCGGCTTCGCTGAAGGCCCGCAGCGCGCCCAGGGCCATCTGGTCATTCGCCGCGAACAGGGCCGTGACGTTGCCTGCGGCGGCGAGCTCCAGCCCGGCCCGGTAGCCGCTTTCGGCGCTCCAGTCGCCCCGGATCAGCACGCCCTCCGGCAGGCCGGCCTGCTCGAGGGTGCGGCGCCAGCCCTCGGTCCGGGCCGCGGCGTCGATCCAGTCCTGGGGGCCGGAAACGTGGGCGATGGAGGTGTGGCCGAGGTTGACCAGGTGCTGCACGGCAAGGGCCGCGCCAACACGCTGGTTCACGGCCGCGACAGTGAGGTGTTCATCAGCCCCGAAGCCCACGGCAACCAGCGGGACTGACACCGCGATGGTGTGCAGCGATTTCAGCATGGTCTCGTGCGGGACGATCACTACGATCCCGTCCACGGACTGCAGCAGGAAGTGTTCGAGCGCATCGTGGATCCCGGCGGTGGTCACCTCGCTGAGGCTGGCCATGCTGACGGCGTAGCCCTCGTTCCGGGCTGCCTGCTGCACGCCAAGCAGCGTGTTGGCCGGACCGTACTGCGAAGTGCCGGCGCCCAGGACCCCGATCGCCTGGGAACGCCGGGTGACGAGGCTGCGGGCCGCCGTATTGCGGCGGTACCCCAGCTCGGCGATGGCGCGTTCCACCCGTTTGCGGGTCCGGGCACTGACGTTCGGATGCGTGTTCAGGACACGGGAAACCGTCTGATGGGACACCCCGGCGAGGCGCGCCACGTCCTCCATCACGGGAGGACGTGGCGCGGTGTTTGTGCTCACCGCGTTGAGGTGGTCATACGGCGAAGATGCTCCAGGATGCCTGGTGCGTGGCGCCCGGTTCCAGCCGGAACAGGTCCACGCCGCTGTTGAAGGCATCTGGCGGGCAGGTCATGGGTTCCACGGCGAGGCCCAGGCGGTTGGGGGCCGGGGGCTGTTTGTCGGCGGTGTGGATCTGCAGCCACCCGCAGGTGCCGTCCCAGGTCATTCCGACGCCGGTCCCGCCGGGATCCCGGACCAGCACGCTGGCGTGCCCGCCGCCGTCGAACGCAATGTCCGTGAAGGCGTGGTCGATCTCCGTGGCCCCGATGGGGCGCGGTGCGCGGAAATCGAACTCGTGGCCTTCCACGGTGCGCGTTTCCTTTGGCAGCAGCCGGTCCGGGGTGACCTCGAGGAATTCCCCGGCGGGGATTTCGAGGATCCATTCGTCGAGGGGCGCCGGGCCTGCCAGGAGGTAGGGGTGCGGGCAGACCCCGTAGGGCGCGGCGGTGCGGCCAACATTCTCGGCTGTGACCGTGCTGTGCAGGCCGTCGTCCGCCAGCCGGTATTCGACGGCGACGCGCAGCGCATGCGGGTATCCCGCCGTCGGCTGCGGGGAGCAGGAAAGCGTCACCGACGACTCGTCCTGGGACTCCAAAGTCCAGTCCAGCGGGAACGCCAGTCCGTGCAGGGCGCAGCCGCGTTCGGGCTCGTTGACCGGCACCTCGTACTCAACGCCGTCGAACGTGTACCGGCCGTCGGCGATCCGGTTGGGCCACGGCGCCGCGATGATGCCCCGGTAGTCGGGGATGGGCCCGCCTTCCGGGAACGGGACAATGAGGTCCCGTCCCCGGTAACGCAGGTCCCGCAGCGCCCCGGCCTGGGCGGTGATGGTGGCGGTGTACTCCCCCGCACGGATTCTGTATTCGGTCACAGCCCTGTTTTGGGTCACAGCCGGCCTGCCAGCCGGTAGTAAGCGGCGTTCCAGGCCAGTTCCTTCTTGAACTGCTTGAGGGTGGTTCCTTCGTCGATGGTGAGCAGCTCGGTCTGGGCGATCTCGGCGAAGTCCTCGAACACGTCCACGCCCACCTGGGTGGAGAGGACGGTGTGGTGCGCGGCCCCGGCGGTCAGCCAGGCGGCGGCGGAGGTGGCGAAGTCGGGCTTCGGTTCCCAGAGGGCGCGCGCGACCGGCAGGTTGGGCAGCGGCTGGTCGAGGTCGACGACGTTTACGGTGTTTGCCACGAGGCGGAAGCGGTCGCGCATGTCGGACAGGGCGACGACGACGCCGGGGCCGGCGTCGGTGTCGAAGACCATGCGGACCGGGTCTTCCTTGCCGCCGATGCCCAGCGGGTGGATCTCGACGCGCGGCTTGCCGGCGGTCAGCGAGGGGCAGACCTCGAGCATGTGCGCCCCGAGAATCTTCTCCTGGCCGGGGGTGAGGTGGTAGGTGTAGTCCTCCATGAGGGAGGCACCGCCGGGCAGCCCGGCGCCCATGACTTTGGCGGCGCGGATCAGGATGGCAGTCTTCCAGTCGCCCTCGGCGCCGAAGCCGTAGCCGTCGGCCATGAGCCGCTGCACAGCCATGCCCGGCAGCTGGCGCAGTTCGCCGAGGTCCTCGAAGGAGGTGGTGAACGCGGCGGAGCCGTTGGCTTCGAGGAAGCTGCGCAGCCCGAGCTCGATGCGGGCGCTGTAGCGGAGGGACTCGTGCCGGGCTCCGCCCGCTTTGAGCTCCTCAGCCACGTCGTAGAGCCGCTCGTACTCCGCGACCAGGGTGTCGACGTCGGACTCCGCGGCACCGTGGACAGCGTCGGCGAGTTCGTTGACGGACCAGGTGTTGACCGAGACGCCGAAGCGCAGCTCCGCCTCGGTCTTGTCGCCTTCGGTGACCGCGACGTTGCGCATGTTGTCCCCGAAGCGGGTCAGCTTCAGGTTGCGGACGGCGGCCCAGCCGGCGGAGGCGCGCTGCCAGACGCCCACCTGGCGGGCCACCTCGGGGTTGGACACGTGCCCAACGACCGTCTTGCGCGGCACGCCCAGCCGGGCCTGGATGTAGCCGAACTCGCGGTCGCCGTGCGCGGCCTGGTTGAGGTTCATGAAGTCGAAGTCGATGTCCGCCCAGGGCAGTTCCACGTTGGCCTGGGTGTGCAGGTGCAGGAGCGGCTTGCGGAGCAGGTCCAGGCCCTGGATCCACATCTTGGCCGGGGAGAACGTGTGCATCCACGCCGTCACGCCGATCACCGAGTCGTCCGAGTTGGCTTCCAGCGCGGTGCGGCGGATCGCGTCCGAATCCGTCAGCACGGGCTTCCAGACGAGCTTGACCGGCACCGCGGAGGACTCGTTCAGGGCTGCCGCGATTTCCTGCGACTGGGCAGCGACCTGCTTCAGGACGTCCTCGCCGTAGAGGTGCTGGCTGCCGGTGAGGAACCAGACCTCATAGTGCTCGAGGGAGGTGTTGTTGGCGCTGGTCATTGGTGTCTCCTTGGAAAGTTTTGGGTGTGTGCGGGGTGCGGGCGCTTAGCGTCCGTAGACGTTTTGGTAGCGGTCGTACAGCGACTCGATCTGCCCCTGGTCGATGGGCAGCGGTTCGCCGAGCTGGCGCGAGATGTGGACTGTGCGCGCCACTTCCTCGCACATCACGGCGGCCTTGACGGCGGAGCGGGCGTCCTTGCCGATGGTGAACGGGCCGTGGTTCTGCATCAGCACCGCCGGGGAGTTGGATCCGCGCAGGGTCTCCACGATGCCGCGGCCGATCGAATCGTCGCCGATCAGCGCGAACGGGCCAATGGGGATCGGACCGCCGAACTCGTCGCCCATCATGGTCAGCACGCACGGGATCTCCTCGCCCCGCGCGGCCCAGGCCGTGGCGTAGGTGGAGTGGGTGTGGACCACTCCGCCGACGTCGGGCATGTTCCGGTAGACGTAGGCGTGCGCGGCCGTGTCCGACGACGGCGAGAGGTCCGGGTTCTCCCACCGGGCCGGGACGCCGTCGGCGTCGGCGCTCAGGCTGCTGACCGGCGTGCCGTACAGGTCGGTGACCACCATGGTTTCGGGGGTCAGGGCATCGTAGGAGAGGCCGGAGGGCTTGATGACCATGAGGTCGTAGCCCGGGATCCGTCCGGACACGTTGCCCGCGGTCCAGACCACGAGGCCGTACCGGGTCAGCTCGGCGTGCAGGTCGCAGACCTCGCGGCGGACACGGGCAATGGTTTCCAGCAGGGCGCTCATGCGGAGACCTCCTCGGTAAGCAGGGACGGGTCGTTCAGGGACGGGGAGCCGGGCACCTCGGGTTTCACGGCACCGGCGGCGTTCCGCTGGATGGCCTTGAGCCGGTGCATGACCTCGTTGGTTCCGCGGCCGAAGTAGTCGTGCAGGGTCCGGTACTCGCGGAAGAGTTCGTCGTACGCGGCGACGTTGTCCGGGATGGGGGTGTACACGGCGCCCGGGGCGGAGCCCATGGCGTCCGCGGCGGCCCTGATGTCCGGGTATTTGCCGGCGGCAACGGCAGCGTGGATGGCCGAGCCGAGAGCCGGGCCCTGGGTGGAGCCGATGGTGGAGAGCTGCAGCCCGGTCACGTCCGAGTAAATCTGCATGAGGAGTTTGTTCTTGAGCAGGCCGCCGGCCACGATGAATTCCTTCACCGGAACGCCGGAATCCCGGAAGGCCTCCACGATGGTGCGGGTGCCGAAGGCCGTGGCCTCAAGCAGCGCCCGGTAGATGTCCTCCGGACGGGTGGCCAGGGTCTGGCCCACCACCACACCGGAGAGCTCGTGGTCCACCAGCACGGAGCGGTTGCCCGAGTGCCAGTCCAGCGCGATCAGGCCGTGCGCTCCGATCGCCTGCCCTGAGGCCAGGTCCGTCAGGTACTCGTGGATGCCCTGCCCGGCCTCAGCCGCGGCCTGGTGGTATTCCGGCGGGACGCCGTACTTGGTGAACCAGCCGAAGATGTCGCCCACGCCGGACTGTCCGGCCTCGTAGCCCCAGAGCCCGTCCACGATGCCGCCGTCCACCACACCGCACATGCCCGGCACCTCACGGAGCTCGGCGCCGTTCATGACGTGGCAGGTGGAGGTGCCCATGATGGCCACGAGCTGCCCCGGCTCCACGGCCTTGGCTGCCGGCGCGGTGACGTGCGCGTCCACGTTCCCGACGGCGACGGCGATGCCTTCCGGCAGCCCGGTCCAGGCGGCGGCCTCGGCGGTGAGGTAGCCGGCGGCGTCACCCAGCCGGCCGATGGTGTGGTCCAGCTTGGTGCTGACGAAGTCCTTGAACTGCGGGTTCAGGGCGGCGAGGAAGTCATCGGACGGGTAGTGCCCGTCCTGGTAGATGCCCTTGTACCCGGCGGTGCAGGCGTTGCGGACATAGTTCCCGCAGAGCTGCCAGACGATCCAGTCGGCGGCCTCCACCCAGTGGTCCATTTCGGCGTAGGCCTCGGGATCCTCCTCCAGCAGCTGCAGCCCCTTGGCGAACTCCCACTCCGAGGAGATCAGCCCGCCGTACCGCGGCAGCCAGGACTCGCCCAGCTCCGCGGCCAGCGCGTTGATCCGGTCCGCCTGGCCCTGCGCGGCGTGGTGGCGCCACAGCTTCACATACGCGTGCGGACGGTTCGCGAAGCCCGGCACCTCGTTCAGCGGGGTGCCGTCAGCCTTGACGGGAACCATGGTGCAGGCGGTGAAGTCCGTGGCAATTCCGACGACGGCTGCCGGGTCGATCCCGGCGTCAGCGATCGCGGCGGGAACAGCGTGCCGGAGCACGTCGCGGTAGTCATTCGGCACCTGCAGCGCCCATTCCCCGGGAAGCCGGGTTACGCCGTCGCCCCCGGCATCCGCCGGAAGCGCTTCCGTGACCACCGCGTGCGGGTAGTCGAACACGCCGCTGCCGAGTTCCTTGCCGTCGCGGACCCGCACAACCACGGCCCGGCCGGACAGGGTGCCGTAATCCACCCCGATGACATAGTTTTCGCTGCCGTCTGCTGTGACGTCCATGAATCCTCCAGATAAACCGCCCGTCTGTTTCGCGGGCTGAAACTATTGTGAGCGCTAACAATACAATGCGTCAAGTGCCTTTTTGCCTTGCCGGAAATCCTTGCCGCTATGTCCCCGAAGCGGCGCTAGCGGGATCTGCCGCAGCACGGGCCTGCCTGCCGCCCCGGGGCGCGCCGGCCGTCTGCCGGATAATCAGCTCGGGCATCCGCCGCTCCAGCCTGTGGACGGCGGCACCCGCCATCTGCTCCTGCAGCAGCCTGAACACGTCGTGGCCGAGCCGGACGAAGTCCTGGCTGACCGTAGTCAGGGGCGGCAGCCAAAAGCGCGCCAGTGGATGGTCGTCGAAGCCGACCACGCTGAAGTCCCGCGGAACTGCCTTGCCTTGGGCGGCCAGCCCGCTGATGAGGCCAATGGCGAGGTCGTCATTGCCGCAGAACAGCGCGGTGATGTCCTGCCTGTTGGCAATCGCCTTGCCAAGGGTGTGGGCGCTTTCGGGCTCCCAGGTCGCCTGCATCACGGGCGGAACCCGCGCCCCGGCGTCCTTGAGCGCCTTTCGCCAGCCCTGCGTTCGCCCGTCTTCGCGCCGTGACGGCGGCACGGCCACGTGGTGCACCGTCTCGTGGCCGAGGTCCAGGAGATACTGCGTGGCAGCGGCGGCTGCCTTGGCTTCCTCGAAAACGGCCTGTGAGCGCCGCGTTTCCCGGGTTCCCGACATGACCGCTACCGGAATTCCTGCCGGCAGCGCACGCAGGGCGGCGATGCCGGGCGGGTCGAACTTGAGAACCACGATTCCTGCGACCTGCTGGCCCAGCAGCAAGTCAACGGCCCGCTGCACCTCGGTTTCCTCGGTGCTTTCCACCACGGTGATGACCACGGTGTAGCCGGCGGCGCGGGCAGCCTCCTCAACACCCTGGATGGCTGAGGCGTAACCGTACCTGGACGTGTTTCCTGCGATGACCCCGATGATGGATCCCCGGCCGGATACCAGGGCGCGGGCAGCGCTGTTCGGACGGTAGCCCAGCTGGGCGATCGCATCGTGGACCCGTTTGGTCTTGTCGGAGCTGACCCGCTGCTTTCCGGTCAGGACACGGGACACAGTGGGCACGGAAACTCCGGCCACGCGGGCCACGTCGCCAATGGAGGGCGGCCGCACCTCGGAAGGGATCGACATGAGCTTGAGGTTCCGTTTCATGGTTGTTCCAATGGCAGCTGCACCGTCAGGTCTCCGGCGCTACCACCAGCTTAGGGTTAAGGCCTTCCGGCCGGTCTTACTTCACGGCCCCGCTGGTCACACCCGCAATGATTTTGCGCTGCGCCACGATGAAGACGATAAGCAGCGGAAGGCTCATCAGGACGATGTAGGCAAAGATCAGGTGCCAGTTCTGCAGATACAGCCCGGAGCTGGCCACCTGGTAGAGGTTGAGCGGCAGTGTATCGATGCGGCCGCCGATGACGAACAGCGCGTAGAAAACGTCGTTCCAAACGTAGAGGCAGATCAGGATGGTCGCCGTCGACAGCACCGGAACCAGCAGCGGCAGGATGATGGTGAGGAAGACCTTGACCGGGCCGGCACCGTCCATCCGGGCGGCTTCCTCCAGTTCCAGGGGGATGGTCCGGACGAAACCCGTGACGAAGAAGATGACCGTGGACAGGTACATTCCGACGTACACGCCGATCATCCCGGCGCCGGATCCGGCGAGCCCGAGCTGCCGGAGGAGCAGGACGATGGTCACGACGGCCGGCGGAAGGATGATGCCGCTGATGGCCAGGGCATACAGCACCGAGTTCAGCCGCGATTTCCGGCGGGCGAGGATCCAGGCGGCCAGGGAGCCGAGGAAAAGGACGACGGCGACCGTGGGCACCATGATCGCAACGCTCCCCAGGAGCGCCGTGGGCATCTTCCCCTGGCTGAAGACCTGCCCGAAATTCTCCATCAGGTGCCACTCCGTGGGCAGCTGCAGGTTTGGATTCAGCGCCTCGGCCTGAGTCTTGCCAGCGGTCACAACAACCATCCACAGCGGAATGCCGAGGAGGACCAGGACCGAGAGCAGCGCTGCGGCGGGCTGGATATACTCCGCCGGACGGCGGCGCTGCCTGATGCGGCCGCCGCGGTTGGCCGGACGAAGAACAGTAGGAGCGCTCACAGGACTTCCTCACGTTTGCGGAGCATCCGGACCACCGGAAAGGCAAGGACGGCCACGGTCACGAAGAGCACCAGGCTCATCGCCGTGGACTGGGCGAAGAGGCCCTGCCCGAAGGTCCGGAAGATGAAGATGTTGAGCAGCTCGGTACTTTTGGCCGGGCCGCCCTCGGTGGTTGCCTGGACGATGTCAAAGCCGTTCATCGAGCCCAGCAAGGCAGTGGCTACGTTGAAGGTGACCGCAGGGGCAATGAGCGGGAACCTGATTCGCCAGAAGGTCTGCCACGGGGTGGAGCCGTCCAGGCGCGCCGCTTCCAGTACGTCGCCGCTGATGGTCTTGAGCCCTGCGAGGTAGATCAGCATGGACAGCCCCATCCATTTCCACGCGTGGATCAGGGCGACGACCACGATCGTCCAGCTCGTGGAGCCCAGCCAGGCGATGCTGACGTCCTGCTGGAACACGGCTGAAAGGATCCCGTTGAGGGCACCTTCGGGCTTGAGCAGGGCGCGGAAGATGTAGCCGACAGCCAGCGCGGACATGATCACGGGAATGAAGAACATCACCCGGGAGAAGCGGTTGATCCTGGTGTCCCGCTCCAGCAGCACGGCCAGCCCCAGCCCGAACACGTTCTGGAAAACGGCCACCATGGCCGCATACAAGAGCGTGATCCACAGCGAATTGACCAGGGTGCCGCTGCCCAGCAGATCGACGAAGTTGCTGACGCCGGCGAAGTTGATCGCTGATTTGAAACTGGACCAGTCGGTGAAGGCATAGATGAAGTTGAAGAGCGTCGGAAGAAAGAAGAAGACGAAGAGCACTGCGAACGCGGGCAGGAGAAACCACAACGGGTGGGCGGATTTTTCGCGGTGTCCCCGGCCGGCCGGGGCCGGAACTGCCGGCGGTGCCTGTCGCTTGCCGGCGGGCCGGGCGGTGGTATGGAGCGCCATCATGGAGCCTTTCAGGCGGGCGCCGGGTTAGCCCGGCGCCCGCCAGGAGTCTGGACGGTCAGAAGCCCGCGGCGCCCTGCGCCTTGGCGAGCTGGGCGAATTGGGTCTGGGTTTCCTGGGTGACCTGCTGGGGGGTCTTGGTGCCCTGGATCATGTCGGCGAGGTTCAGGTAGAGGTCAGGGTTGGCCACTGCCAGGGACTGCATGGATCCGACGGAGTCGGACAGTGATGCGGCTGCGTCAAGGAGCGCCTGCGGCACGTCGGTGGAGTCCTTGGCGTCCGTTTCAAGGGAAACGGTCTTCTGGGCGGAGACGAAGTCCTGGTAGCCCTCCCCCATCCAAAAGCCCAGCAGCTGGCGCGCGGCGGCTTCCCGTGTGGAGTCGCCGGTCTTGAAGGCGATCAGCGCGTTGGACTGGTCCGGGATCACGGTTGCGACATTGCCGGCGGGAGAGATGGGGAAGAACCCGATCTTCTTGTTCAGTTCAGCTGTGTCCGCCTTGGCCTGAAGCTGGCCGAAGAAGGAGTTGACCTGCACTGCCATGGCGGCCTTGCCGGAGAGGAGCGCATCGGCCTGGTCGGCGAAGGTGGCGGTCTTGATGTTCGGGTTGAACAGGCCCTCATCGATCAGGCCCTTGTAATTCTGCACCGCGGTCAGGATGGTCGGGTCGGTGAACTTTTCCTGGTTCTGGTTCACTTTGTCCCACAGGCCTGCCTTGGCCGCGTCGGCGAGCTGGACCTGGACCCACCACTGGGTGGCCCACTTGTCGCCGCCCATTTCAAAGAACGGCACGGTGCCGGCTTTCTTGATGGTCCGCGCGGCCGCGAGGAAGTCGTCCCAGTTCTTGGGTGCCGTGGTGATGCCGGCCTTGGCGAAGACGTCCTTGTTGTAATAGACGCCCTCAACGGCGGGGCTCGTGATCAGCGAGGCGTACCTGGTGTTGTCGAGGATTCCGGTGATGTCCTTGACTGCGGGCTTGAGCTTCTCCAGCCACGGGGCCCCGTCGATGGACTGCAGGTTGGTCTTGGCATTGATCGCGGTCAGCATCGATGCTGTGGGCTGCCAGAAAGCCAGGTCGGGTTTGTCCCCGGTGGCGATTTTGGTCTGGACGCCCTGTTCGTAGGGGTCCGGGATGGTGACCACGTTGACCTTGGCCCCGGTCTTGGCTTCGAAGGCACTGACGACGCTCTTGGGCACACTGTTGGAATTCTGTGCTGCCCAGATGGTGAGGTTGACGCCGTCGAGCTTGGTGCTCACGTCGGGCCACGCGGCCGGTGCCGTGTTGGTGGAGGCGCTGCCCGGATCGCTGCAGCCGCTCAGGGCGATAAGCCCGGCGGCCAGCACCGCCGTGGCTTTGAGGAAATTCTTCATTGAACTGCTCCTTACTTACTTGAAAGTGTGGGTTATTGGGGGATGGATAAGAAATTGCGGCCCGGACCGCTACCGTTCCACGGTGAGCCTGAATGTCCGGGCAGAGGGGGCAGGGGATGCGGAGTGCACGTGCAGAAGCCCGGCTGCCGGATTCCACTCCGTCTTCCATTCGGTCAGGCCTGTCGGGAATACGGTCTGGACCGAGACGGCCTTGCCTGCCAGGGCGGGAAAGCGCAGGTCCAGCAATTCGGGCGCCCCGGGGCGCCGCCACACGGTGACGTAGCTTTCGTTGCCGGAGTCCAACGCCAACGCCACCGCGGCGTCTTCCCAGTGGGGCAGCCCCAGGGGCCAGGACGGCGTGCTTCCGGCAATCACGGCGCGCAGTCCCTTGTGGACCTCCATGGCTTCGTGGACAACGTAGCGCTGGGCCTCGGACAGCAGGTTCAGGTGGCCGGAAAGATAGAGCCGGCCCAGGATTCCCGTGGCCATGTTGAAGGCGATCGATTCCTCGTCCATGGCCTCGTTGGGATAGGCCCAGTTCCCGGCCTGTTCCGGCAGAACCAGCATCGGCGCCGCGGCAGCGATGGGCGGATACTTGAGGGGGTCCTGCTGGTCGGATGTGGACTGCAGCTGCAGGCGTGAGAGGAGCGCGAAGTCCATCCTCATCGCACCGGAGCCGCAGTTCTCAATGATCAGGTCCGGGTGGCGGTCCAGGACGGACTCGAGCCAGCCAAGGTGTGCGCGGTTGTGGCGGAGCAGCCCTTCCCCTGCGCTGTGGGCGTCCCGGTCCGTGCCGGGGCCGGGGTTGATGTTGTAGTCGATCTTGAAGAATCCGATGCCGAACTCCTCGACCAGGCGGTCCACCACGGCATTGACGTGCCTTATGGCGGCCGGGTGGCTGAGGTCGAGGTGGTAGCGACCCGCTTCCCGGACCCGGACGCCGTCCCGGCTGAGATACGCCGCATCCGGCAGCATGGCCGCCATGGGGCTGCGGACGCCGATCACCTCGGGTTCCAGCCACAGGCCGGGGATCATGCCGCGTTCCCGGATGCGGTCAATGACCGCGCCGAGACCGCCGGGGAACCGCCGGGCGGACGGCGACCACTCCCCCACGCTGTCCCACCAGTCGCCCCCGTCGTCGTACCAGCCGGCGTCGATGCAGAACACCTCCGCACCGGCCTCGGCAGCGCCGTCGATCAGCGGCAGCAGCCGGTCCGTCGTCGGATCCCCCATGAGCGTGTTCATGTAGTCGTTATAGACAACGTGGAGTTTCAGGTTGTCCGGATGCGGACGGCGGGCGGAGCGGCGGTAGCGGGTCATGTTTGCCACCGCGCCCTGAAGGTCCGGCCCCAGTGCGATGGTGACCGGAACCGTGGTGAACGTTTCGCCGGGGTTCAGAATCTGCTGCCACTGGTGGTCCGTGTCTGTGGGTCCGCTCAGCCCAAGGGCCACGCCCCCGGGCCCCTCGGTCACCTCCCACCTCCAGCCGCCGTTGTGTTCCACCTGCCAGGCGACCGCAAAGCCGTCCTCGTCATTGGCCAGTACACCAAAGGGCAGGTCGCGGCCGGTGGACCAGGTTCCTTTGGAACGGGCCACAAGGCCGCTGCGGGACTCCTGTCCGCCGTGAACCGCCAATGCCAAATCAGGCGCGGCGGCACGCAGAGGCTCGATGCGCCACCTGTTCTCACCAAGCCAGTCATTGGCACCGGACGCCACATCGAAGCTCTCCGCCGCGGCGTTGCCGATCCTGGTGCTCAAAGTGGTGACGGCCAGCAGTGTCTGCCGCCGGACACCGGCGTTGGTGACCGTTGCCACGGCGTTCAGGGCCGCGGAGCCGGCCGGGGATGACAGCCGCAGCTCAACTTCCACACCGGATTCGGCGTCCGCCATCTCCAGGCGCGCGGCCACACCGCCTGCCGTTTGCTGCACCTCATGTGCTACATGCCGCAGGCGCCGGCCCACCGTCGTCAGGCCAAGGCGCTCCGACGGATGGTAGCGGCCCTCCTCAACCGTGAGAATCTCCACCAGCGGCTGGCCGGGCTGCATCTGAAGTTTGTTGCCGTCGAATGCCATCGCCGCAAGATAGGGTGCGCCGGCTGGGTCCTGACAGATTTCAACCGTCAGGGCATCGTGCCCGAAGGACAGAACAGGGCTGGACAAAATGTTCTCCTCACCCGCAGAAAGGGTAGCTAGATTTTTGAAGACGTTTTCATGATAACGTCTTCAAAAGTGATGTCAACCACAGTAGGCTCCTAGTTGTTGGCGCTAACAGCCCCTCTCTGCGGGATGCGGTTCCTTACCCGCGGGATGTCTTGGCCACGCGCCTTCCAGGCAATGTTCTATGAACTGAGACCGGCTGAAGCCCGGTACGAAGGAGTACGAATTGAGCAGCAATCCAAGACGGCGGCGGTTCCCGTTGGCCGGCCCGGCAGCGGCGACGGCGGCCGCCCTCTCCCTTACAGTCTGCGGCCTCGCCGCCCAGCCAGTGGCAGCGGCGCCCGCCGAAACGCTGTCCGTTGACCTGGCGCAGTCCACGGGCGACTTCCGCGGCGGTGCCACCGGCACCCTTTACGGACTGGGCGACGACGGCGTGCCAAGCCAGGCGGTCCTGAACGGCGTCCGCATCACCAACACCTCCCAGAAGCCGCCCCAGGGCGCGCAGCATCCCAACGGGGATGCGCTGGACGTTGAACGCTCCTTCTTCGCGGCAGGCGGAAAGGACCTCTATGTGTACATCCAGGACGAATACCCGGACTGGGCCTACAACGGCGGGAAACGTCCCGGGGACGCCAACAACGACGGCGAATGGGACTACCTGCCAATCGTCCGCTCGGTTGCAGAAAAGATCGCGACGCAGTCCGAACACCCCGGGAATTACATCTTCATCCCATTCAACGAACCCGATGCCGGCAACTGGTACCCCAACTGGCAGGCGCAGAAGGATCAGTTCCTCGCCGACTGGAGCGCCGCCTACCAAGCCATCGGGGACGTCTACGCCGCCCACGGCCTGCCGAAGCCGAAGATCGGCGGCCCTGGGGACGCCTGGTGGCACCAGGACCGCAGCGCCGATTTCCTGGCCTATGCAAAGGGCAGGAACGAACTGCCCGATGTCTTCATCTGGCACGAGCTGGGGACCAACAACCTCGGCACCTTCCGCGGCCACTTTGCCGAGTACAAGCAGATCCTCCGCGATCAGGGCATCCCGGACATCCCGGTGAACATCACCGAATACGGCATGCTCCGCGACATGGGCGTTCCCGGGCAGCTGGTCCAGTGGATGTCCATGTTCGAGGACCAGAAGGTGGACGCACAGACCGCTTACTGGAACTACGCGGGAAACCTCTCTGATAATTCGTCACGCAACAACGGCGGCAACGGCGGCTGGTGGATGTTCAAGTGGTACGGCGACCTCGCCGGCTCGAAGACCGCAAAGGTCACCCCGCCCCAGCTGAACGTACCGGACACGCTCCAGGGGATCGCCGCCGTCGACCCGGCAAAGAAGAAGGCGACAGTTCTCCTGGGTGGCGGCTCCAGCGACGTCAATGTGTCCGTAGGCGGCATCGACAAGGCCGTCTTTGGCAATTCCGTGGACGTTCAGGTCAGAGCCAACCGGCTCAACGGCGCGGAAGGCGCCTCGCTTCAGCCCCCGGTGGTTGTCTCCGCCCACGCGAAAGTCAAAGACGGCAAGGTCTCCGTCACGGTCCCCAACAGCGACCGCTATTCCGCCTACCAGCTCGAAATCACCCCTGCCCTCGCCGACCCGCAGCCGGTCGCCGGCGACCTGGTCAACAGCACCGAAGCGGAAAACACCAACCTGACCGACGCTACCGTGTACAACCAGGACCCCTCCCGCGAATGGTCCTTCATGGCCTCTGCGGGCCGGGACGTGGGCTCGTTTAACAAGGCCAGCTCTGCTGCCGCCTGGGAGGTGACCGTTCCCCGCACAGGAACGTACCGGCTCTCCATCCTCGCGGGCGCCAACCAGCGGCCCGGCCAGCACGCCCTGCTGGTCGACGGGACCTTCAACCAGCTGATCAAGTATTCGGCTGGCCTGTCCTGGACCTACCGCGGCACGACTGATGCGACGGTTTCCCTGACCGCCGGCACGCACACGCTGTCGCTGCGGGCGAGCAAGGATGGCGGGACGATCCTGCCCGGTGCCGATATCACCCTGGACCGCTTCGACCTCCGCGACATCACCGACGGCGAGAAGGCCGCCTACCCGGCCACGGACGCCCGGCTGGCCGGCGGGGCCCAGCTCTCGTACGCCAAGCCCGGAACCTCCGGCTCTGCCGACCTTTCAGGCCAGGCCTCCGCCACGTTCTTCGCCTCCACGGCCGAGACCGGCTACTACGACGTCACTGCGCACTTCACAACCAGCGGTGCTTCTGCCCTGAAGCTGGCCGTCAACGGCCGCCCGGTTGCGCTTCCTGCGGCCGCCCGCTCAGGCACCTGGGACTCGACGGTCAGGGTCTTCCTGCCGCAGGGGATCAACGAACTGACCGTCAGCGCGCCATCCGGGGCACTCGTCGGCAGCGTCAGCACCCTGCGCGGCGCCGATCAGAAGAACGCCGATTCAGATGCAGCCAACGTCTTCCGCTCCGAGGCGGAGGCCCTGCCGCGTGCCGGTGCCGCAGCCGTGCAGACGGCGGGAGCCGGCTCCAACGGTTCCGCTGACGCGTCCGGCGTGGTCCGGGACGTCGGATATATCGGAAACGGGGCAGGCAACACCCTGACTGTTCCCCGCCCGGCGGGCTTCGGGGCCGGTGAATACCAGCTGGTGCTCGCAGCCGCGAACGCGGACAAGTCGGCCGCGATCAACTACAACCCGCAGGTGATCAGCCGCTTCGTTGACGTCACCGAAGACGGCGGATCGACGGTCCGCGGTGCCATGCGCCACAACTATGCGTGGAACAGCTACTGGGACAAGACCATCCCGCTGAGCCTTGCCACCGGCGACGGTGCGTTGGTGCTGGGCAACGCGACCGCCTACGCGCCGAACATTGACACAGTGGTTCTGGCCAGGTTTGTCGCAGGCACGCCAACAACGGTCCGGCGGTAATCGCCGGGCGATGAAGGACCAGCTGGCCGCGGACACCGGAAGGTGCCCGCGGCCAGCTGCTGTGTGACCTTAGGGGCCAGCTGCTGTGTGACCTTAGGCCGGGGCGGACGTGCTCCGGCGGACCACCAGCTCCGGTTCCACCACCGTGGTGCTCACCGTGTCGCCGTTCTCAATGGCGCTCAGCATCAGATCCATGCAGCGCCGGCCCAGCTCCTCGAAGTCCTGGCGGACCGTGGTGAGCGGCGGCGTGAAGTAGCCGGACTCCGGCTGGTCGTCGAAGCCCACCACGGAAACGTCCTCGGGGACCCGGACGCCGGCCTCGTTGAAGGCACGGAGCAGGCCCAGGGACATCTGGTCGTTGCCCACGAACAGCGCGGTGGCGGTCCGTTCGGCGGCCAGCTTCCGGCCGATCTCGTAGCCACTGCCGGCGCTCCAGTCCCCCTCGACCACCAGGCTGTCGTCCAGCCCTGCCTCGCGCAGCGCGGCGCTCCAGCCCTCCGCACGCGCCACCGCGTCGATCCAGTCCTGCGGGCCGGCTATGTGGCCGATCCGGCGGTGGCCCTGCTCAATCAGATGCCCGACGGCGAGCTCGGCCCCGCGCTTCTGGTCCAC
The DNA here is from genome assembly GCF_042795115.1 of Arthrobacter sp. NPDC056493. Taxonomy (NCBI): domain Bacteria; kingdom Bacillati; phylum Actinomycetota; class Actinomycetes; order Micrococcales; family Micrococcaceae; genus Arthrobacter; species Arthrobacter sp. NPDC056493. Next base: position 35,398 of record NZ_JBHTSL010000028.1, read on the forward strand.
CATGGCGCCGCTCACCGCCTCACTGCCCAGGGACCCGACGGCCACCACCGGAACGCCGGGGTTCAGCTCGGCCAGGGCCAGGAGAGTCTCGGAATGCGGCACGATCACCACAATGCCGTCCACCGACTGGTCCAGGAAGTGCCGGATGGCGTCGAAGATCGCCTCCCGGCTCACCGACCGGAGGGCGGCAATGCTCACGAAATAGCCGGCATCGCGCGCGGCCTGCTCAACCCCCAGCAGCGTGTTGGCGGGACCGTACTGCGACAGCTCGCTGCCCAGCACGCCAATGGTCTGCGACTTCCGCGTGACCAGGCTCCGGGCAGCCGTGTTGCGCCGGTAGCCCAGCTCGGCAATGGCGGCCTCGACCCGCTCGCGCGTGGCCTTGCTGACGTTGGGATGGTTGTTGATCACCCGGGACACAGTCTGGTGCGAGACTCCCGCGCGCTCCGCCACATCCTCAAGCCGGGGCAGCCGGGCATTGCTTTTTGCCATGGGGTAATTGTGCGCGATGCACAGCCCCGAACACGAATAGGGCGCAACACGGATGGACGCGGCCGGACGTAAAATAATGGGAGCAAAGGAGCGCTGGCGATGGACGGCAAAGTTCATCATTCGGGGGGCGGATTTTCCGCACGGCACATGCTGACGGGCCTCCTGATCCTGCTCGCCCTGCTCTTCAGTTACCTGCCCGGCGCCACCCCCGCGCGCGCCGTATCGCTCAACGGCCACGACATCTCCTGGCCCCAATGCCCGACGGCGGTGGGCGGCTTTGGCCTCCCGTTGCCGCCGGCGTCGTCCCAGTTCGTGGTGATTGGCCTGACGAAGGGACTGCCCTTCACGGAAAACCCGTGCCTGGCCAGCCAGGTCACCTGGGCAGCCGGCAACCGCAAGCCGGCCCAGGCCTATACGATGGCCGCCTTCCCCACCGCCGCCCAACTCGCCACCTACCGCACCCAGGGACCGTGGTCCGCAGCTACCCGGGCGGGGCAGCTCTCCAACGTCGGCTACGCGGAAGCACGTTTCGCGGTTGCCAGCCTGGCGCGGGTCCGGTTTGCCCCGCGCGTGGTGTGGATCGACGTCGAACCCCGCCCCGCCCAGCCGTGGCCCACGGCGAGCGCAGCGCAGCAGCGCGAAAACCGGTACATCGTCGAAGGCCTCATGCGCGGCCTGCGCGACGCCGGCTACTCCTATGGCCTGTACTCGTTCGCCTCGGGCTGGGCCGGCATCACCGGTTCCTGGCGGCTGTCCGGCGTTCCGGTGTGGGCCACCGCCGGCCGGCTGGACTTCCCCGGCGAAGCCCAGAACCTCTGCCAAACCGCCAGCTTCTCCGGCGGCCGGGTATACCTTTCCCAGTGGTACGACGACGTCCGGGACTACGACCTGACCTGCGACCCCTACGCCTTCAATCCCCTCCCTGTCCCGGCGTCCGCCCTGTCCCGCTCGACCGCCGACTTCAACGGTGACTGGAACACCGACATCCTGGCCCGGGTGACGGCCACGGCCGAGCTGCGGCTGTACCCGGGGAACGGCCGCGGGGGCCGGCTGCCCGGCGTGCGCGTCGGCACCGGCTGGAACGGGTTCAGCGCCCTTGAAACGCCCGGCGACTTCAACGGCGACGGCCCGCAGGACGTCTTTGCCAGGGAGGCCGCCACGGGCTACCTGTGGATGTACCGCGGCAACGGCACCGGCGGGTTCCTCCCCCGGATCCGGCTCGGCACCGGCTGGAACAGCTTCAGCGCGATCATCGGCCCCGGTGACTTCAGCGGCGACCAGCGCGTGGACATCCTGGCCCGTGAGACTGCCACCGGTTTCCTCTGGCTGTACCGCGGCAACGGCACCGGCGCGTTCCTGCCCCGGATCCGCGTGGGCTCGGGCTGGAACGCCTTCAACGCCCTGGTGGGTCCGGGCGACATGAACGGTGACGGCGCCGCCGACGTCCTGGCGCGGGAGTCGGCCACCGGCGTCCTGTGGCTGTACCGCGGCAGCGGCGCGGGCGGCTGGCTTCCCCGCGTCCGGGTGGGCGCCGGCTGGAACGCCATGACCGCCGTCGTAAGTCCCGGTGATTTCACCGGCGACCGCAACCCTGACCTGCTGGCACGGGACGCCGCCGGCGTCCTGTGGCTCTATCCCGGGCTCGGGACGGGGCAATTCGGCTCCCGGGTGCGCATCAGCGCCGGCTGGAACGGTCTGGCCCCGCTGTTCTAGCACGATCTTCTGGGTCGATCGTTTAACCAGCACGGCTTCTTCGCCTGGCACCGGCCTTGGAAAGGCCACCCCCTATACCCATCCCGTTGAGGGGGTATGCACGGCGTTCGTCCAATGTTTTCCCAACCCCCTGCCTTCACTGTAGTTGCGCGGGGCAACGACAAGCGCAGCCGGCTTCCGCAAGGCCAGGATTTCCCGGTGCAGAAACCGCCGGGGAAAGACCCTGATAAAGCTCGAATACCGGGGCCAACAGGCCATTCTTTCTTGCCCCGAAGGAGGCGCATAACCATGTCAGAAGAAACCGCAACCACAAACGAAGTGTTGACGAGCACAGTGTCGGCGAACACAGAGTCGACAGGCACAGAGTCGACGAACACAGTGTCTACGAACGGTGTGTCCCGCCGCAATCTCCTGCGGCTCAGCGCGGCCGGGGGTGCAGGCGCCGCCGTCGTCGCCGCCCAGGGCTGGGCAGGTCCGCTGCTCGCGCAGAAGGGGCTCCTTTCGCCCGACGGCGCGTTCGCCGCTTCGTCCACTGCCCTCGGTGATCTGTTGTTCTACATCGAGGCTTTTCCCACGAGCCCGCTGATCCTGTCGCCGTTCACGGACCAGTTGCCCATTCCCAAGGCCCTGGCGCCCACGCCGGCCGTGGGCGACGCCTTCACCAAGGGCTACACCGAGTGGAGCGACCCGCCCGGCCCGGGGCAGGGCCAGCAGAGTTCCTTCAAGAATGAGCAGCACCAGATCTGGCCCTCCAAGCTGGGCTATCCGGACCCGCTCGTCTACAAGATCGACATCCTGCTGCGGCAGCACGCGTTCACCACCTCGCAGGTGCTGCCCATCGACGCGAAGGGCCGCCCGACGGTTTCCTTCGATGCGAACCGCAAGACCTACCCGGCCGGAACCAAGCGGACCCTCCCCATGAGCACCATCTACGGTTTCAACGGGACCTTCCCCGGCCCGATGATCAACGCCGAATACGGCAAGCCGGCGCTGGTGCGGTTCGAGAACCACCTGGATGAGAACCCGCTGAACCTGGACCGCCAGGACTTCGGTTCGCCCGACTGGTCCTTCCTGACCCACCTGCACAACGGCCACACGGCGCCGGAGAGCGACGGCAACCCGCACTACTCCATGACCAGCGGGCCCAAGTACGAGGGGTACCTGCCAAAGACCTTCTGCGACAACCTGTACCTGAACTGGCCCGCCGGCGGCGACGACCGGGAGAAGCAGAGCTTCTTCTGGTTCCACGACCACCGGATGGACCACACCGGCTCCAACGTCTACAAGGGCATGGTGGGCCTGTACCCGATCTATGACCCGAAGAACGGCATGGACATGGGCGACGAGCGCCAGGGACTGCGGCTGCCCGGTGTACGCAAGGACAACCCGGACGGATCCTTCGACGTGGACTACGACGTCCCGCTGGCCTTCTACGACACCCGTCTCGACGACGGCGTGACCATGCACAAGGACATCCACGACGTCCAAAAGGAGTTCCCGGCTGCCAAGAACCCGGCCAAGCACCCCGAGTGGTGGGGCAAGACCTTCTACAAGCACTTCCCCAACCACGGTTTCGTAGGCGATATCTTCACCGTGAACGGCACCGCCTACCCGGTCATGGAGGTAAAGCGCCGCAAGTACCGCTTCCGGTTCCTGGATGCGTCCATCGCCCGGATCTACGAGTTCAAGCTGATGAGCTCCACGAAGGGGCCGAAAACCTCGGTCTCGCTCGGCTACCAGGGCGACGAACTCGAGGGGCAGTACCGCATCCCGGATGGCCAGCAGTGCATGCAGTTCACCCAGATCGCGTCCGACGGCGGCCTGCTGCCGTTCCCGATCAAGCGCGATTCCTTCGAGCTGTGGCCGGCCAAGCGACGCGAAGTGGTGATCGACTTCACCAGGTACCAGGACGGCACCCCCACCACCAAGGGCGACGTCATCTACCTCACCGACGTGATGAAGATGCCCAACGGCCGGATGTGGAGCAATTCGTCCCGGTTCTCGCCCGACCCCGCCTACAAAGTTCCGCTGCTCAAGTTCGTGATCGGCGATGACGCTCCCGATGACAGCGTCATCCCGACCGGGATGATGCGGGAGCTCCCGCCGCTGCCGAGCAACTGGCAGACCATGCTGGACAACCGGCTGATCTTCGAGGTGGAGCGCGGCTCAGGCGGCGGCGAAACGGAGTGGCTCATCAACGGCAAGCCGTTCACCCCGAACACCGTTGCCACCAGCCTCAAGAACCGCGCAGGCCGCTCGCCGCTCGCCCAGCAGAAGAAGGGCAGCTACAACCTGTGGGAAATCCGCAACGGCGGCGGCGGATGGGTCCATCCGTTCCACCTGCACATGGAGGAACACCGGGTGGTCATGCGCAACGGCAGGGACGTCACCCGCGGCGGCGACAAGGGCCATCCCGATGATGTGTCCCGCGAGGACCTGGTGGCCCTGGATCCGGGCGAGTCGACCATCATCTACCGCGGCTTCCGTGACTTCGTGGGACCGTACGTGGCCCACTGCCACAACCTGGCGCATGAGGACCACGCCATGATGTTCGGCTGGGAAATCACGCCATGACAGCGGTGCCGGCCGGAATGGTCAGCGGGACCGGCGCCCAGGCGCCGGCCCGCCCCGCGGTCCCCTGGCTGACGGTCATCCCGTTTGCGGCGATGATGGCCTACGCCGACGGCTTCTGGGTGGTGTCGCTCAGGGGCGCCGTGGGAGCCATCGAACGCACGCAGGAGCCGTTTGTAAGCTGGCTCCGGGAGTCAACCGTGCTGCTTCCGCTGTTCATGCTGGCTGTCATCGCGGCCGTGACGCTGTCGATGCGGTGGTTCGGGCCCGTGCTGGCCGGCAGGAAGGCATTCTTCACCACGGCCCTGCTGGTTGCCGCGGCCGGCACCCTGGCCGGAGCCCTCACGCTGGCCGCCAGTGAAGCCTGGGACTACGCCCTCCAGCACAACCTGATGGGCGCGCTGCACCATGCGAACTCCGCACAGTCGGCGGAGCAGCTCGACCAGTCCTCGCTGGGACTCCAGCTGGCCGCTTTTGGCTATGGCACCGGCCTGCTGCTGATCACGAACCTCGTGGTGACCGGCTGGACGGTGGCGATCCGGGGCGGGCGGCTGGACGTCAGCCGCCGGGCGAAGGAGGCGCCGCCCGGGCGCATTGCCCGCCGTGCGCGGTCCGGCCGTTCCCTGGCCGGCGCCACGGACCTCAGGCTGACGCTGGCGGCGGTGGCACTGTTTGGCTGCGCCGCCATCCACCTCGCAGTCATACCGGACCACCTCAACCACTGGGTGGTGGCCAGCGCGTTCTTCCTCGCCCTGGCCATGGCGGAGGTGGCCGGCGGCGTCCTGCTGCTGGGGCGGCCCGGCCAGAGCGTCCTGGTTGCCGTGGCCGCGGCCTCCGTGGTTCCGCTGGGCCTGTGGCTGTGGTCCCGGACGGCGGGGCTGCCCTTCGGCCCCAACTCCGGCGTGCCCGAGCCCTTTGGCCTGGCCGATGTGGCCGCGTCCCTCCTCGAGCTCGGCACCCTGGTAATCGCCGTCGTCCTGCTCCGCGCCCGGCGCAAGGCTGACGGCGAACCGGAAGGGCGGACGACGGCGTCTGCCCACCTCCGTGCACTGGCCGTGGTGGGGGCAATCGCCATCGGATCCCTCGGCGTGGCCGGAGCCGTGCCCGGCTTGCTCGGCGACATGGATACCTCAGGGAACACCACCCACGGCACCACGCATTAGGAGAGCTTTCCGGTTCACTGCAAACCCGGCGACGGCGGGCCCCTGACGGGGTCCGCCGTCGCCGTTGTGACGAGAAATTGCGGTAACAAGCAATTTACATTCCCGAAACCTACGGCGGTTTCCGGAGTCCTATGTTGTGGGGACAAACGGCATTCTTCCGGGTCTCAAAATGCCACCACCGATTTCTTGAGTGGAGTTCGAAATGAACGCTGGAGATGTTGCCTGGATCCTCGCAAGTTCCGCACTGGTGTGCATGATGATTCCCGCCCTGGCCCTCTTCTACGGGGGCATGGTGGGATCGCGGCGGATCCTGAACATGATGATGATGTGCTTCGGCGGGGCCAGCCTCGTGGCCGTGCTGTGGGCATTGTTTGGATACTCGATGGCCTTTGGCAATTCCGTGAACGGCCTGGGCCTGATCGGGGACGTTACACAGTACGCAGGGCTCGAGCCGATGCTGAAGGATAATCCCGATGCCGCCCTGCCGGCGGCGCTGTTCGTGTCCTTCCAGCTGTTCTTCGCCTGCGTCACCACCGCCCTGGTTGCCGGTGCGGCCGCCGGGCGGATGAAGTTCGGCGCCTGGATGGTGTTCGCCGGCGTGTGGGCCACGCTGGTCTACTTCCCCATCGCGCACTGGGTCTTCGCGTTCAACTCCGCGGACGGCTCGGTGACGGGCGGCTGGATCGCCAACGGCATCAAGGCAATCGACTTCGCCGGCGGCACAGCCGTTCACATGAACGCCGGTGCCGCCGCCCTCGCCCTGGCGCTGGTCCTGGGCCGCAGCTCCGGCTGGCCGAAGATGGAACATTCCAAGCCCCACAGCCGCCCCCTGGTGCTGGTGGGCGCGGGCCTCTTGTGGGTGGGCTGGTTCGGGTTCAACGCGGGATCCGCGCTGGCCGCCGGCCACGCGGCGTCGGTGGTGTTCCTCAACACGGCCGTGGCGGCAGCCGCCGGCCTGCTCGCGTGGGCCGTCGTTGAACGGATCCGGCACGGGGCCACCACCAGCATGGGCGCGGCTTCGGGGCTGGTCTCCGCGCTCGTGGCCATCACGCCCGCCTGCGGTGCGGTCAGCCCGCTGGGCGCCGTGGCCATCGGCGCCATCGCCGGTGCGGTCTGCTCGCTGGCGATCGAATGGAAGTTCCGCCTCGGCTTCGACGACTCCCTCGACGTGGTGGGCGTGCACTTGGTGGGCGGCATCATCGGCACGCTCCTGATCGGCATCTTCGCCACGAGCAGCGCGCCCAACGGCGTCAGCGGCCTGCTGTACGGCGGCGGGCTGCGTCAACTGGGTATCCAGTCCATCGCGACCGTGGCCGTGCTGGCCTATTCCTTCGGCCTGACCTGGGTGATCGCCAAGGTGGTGGACATGGCCATGGGCCTGCGCATCCACGAGGAGGACGAACTGCGCGGCATCGACATCGCCGCGCACTCCGAGTTCGCGTACCTGACCGACGAGGACCCCGTAAACCTGGGCGCCTCCCCCAGGTCCTAGGCCGGGTCCCCTGCCAGGACGGCCAGGTCCTTCGTGAACGCCAGCGGCCCGATGGTCTCGGGGTCGGCGGCGAGGTCGAACTGAGCCGTGTAGCCGGTGTTCAGGTACAGGTACTTGGCCTCCGGCTGGCGGGGGCCCGTGGTGAGGTAGACGCTGCGGTACCCGCGCTCCGCGGCCAGCCGCTCCAATTCCTCGAGCACCCGCCGGGCCAACCCCCGCCGCCGGTGCGCCGAGTGCGTCCAGATCCGCTTGAACTCGGCGGTTTCCGCGTCGTAGCGGCGGTAGGCTCCGCCGGCCACGGACTCGTCGTTCACCTGGATGATCAGCAGGGCGCCGCCCGGCGCCTCGAATTCCTCGGCCGGGTACCTGTTCAGTTCCTCCGCGGCCGCGCCCCGGCCGAACAGGTCGCCGTAGCGGGTGTCGTACTCGACGGCGAGCTCGTCCAGGAGCGGCCGGACCCGGGGGTCGTGCATGGGCAGTTCGAGGACGGTGAGGGTGGAGGGGGTTGCTTCGAGTTGCATCTTTCAGGCCTTTCCAACGGCGGCAGCGGTGCGGGGCCGGCCGGCGCCGGACACAGCTTCAAGTATTTTCCGGGCCAGGGCGTCGTTCTCCCGGAACGGCGCCGCGTTGGTTCCGGGCCGGGCAAACGCGCCCGCTCCCCAGCCCGAGGTCCCGGGGCCGATGCCGAACAGGCGACTCCGGGTGCCGCCACTGCGGCCCACGATCCGGTGGCCGGAGGTGATCAGGAGCCGGCCGGTGGAGTGGCCGCCGTCGGCCGTCAGCAGGTGCTGCTCAGCGCCCAGGCCCGTGCCGTGCAGCGAGCGGAGCAGCGGGTTGGCGGAACGGGCCACGGCGGGGCCGGGGAGCCGGGCCTCGATCAAGGCCTTCGTCCGCAGGCTCACCGGTGAATGCGCGGACGTCGCCACGAACTCGCCGGTGGCGTCGTCGGCCGCAACCGCAAGTCCCGGTCCCAGGAAGTTGAGCAGCCCGGCGCGGTGGACGGCCAGCATTTCGCGTAGCCGGCGCGGCGGCGGGCCGGAATCCACGAAGCTGAAGAACCCGTGCCACCAGCCGTGCACTTCCTCCTGCGAGCGCGCGTTCAGGCGTTCGGGCGGGACGATCCTGCCCAGCTCCATGTACACCTTCAGCAGGGCCATGAACAGGGCCAGCGTTTCCGGGTGGTCCGGTCCCGTCCGCAGTTCGAGGTCATGCTCGATGTAGCCGGCCACTGCTTCCTGGACGTCAGCATGACCCTCAAAGAGTTGGCCGCCGAACGGCTTGTCGAGCTGTTCGAGGTCCAGGTGCAGCCCGGGATCCGGAACGGCCGCGGCGACGAGCTCGCGGCGGGCGCTGCTGTACCAGTCCAGGGCGGCAAACTTTCCTGCAAACTCGTCCCAGCCCAGCGCCACCCGCTCCGGGCTGCCGGTGAACAGCTCCCGGTAGTAGCCGAAGCCGGCGTCCTTGGCGATCAGGGGCCAGAGGTGGCTGCGGAAATCGAGTTCGGCGTGCGCCGCCAGGAGCGCGCCCACCGCATCCGCGGTGAAGAACAGGGGTGCCCCCGCCGGCTCACCGCGCAGGGCCACGGAGATCTTGGAGTGGAACGGCACGCCGCGGCGTGACCCGGCCCAGAGCCTGGGCTCGGCCCCGGACGGGAGGTAGCGCAGCCCGCCGTCGGCCGTCTCTTCAAAACGGCCGCCGCGGCCTTCGGTGAGCAGCACCAGCAGGTCAACGAAGGCCAGGCCCATGCCGGAGACAATGACGTCCTGGCCCGGGGCGAGAGGGGAATAGTCGACGTCGGTGGTGTAGCTGGGTGCCGCGTGGAACCCGCCGTTCCGCGCCGCGAACCCGGTCCAGGCGGCCGAGCGGGCCTCCGGCTCCGCGTCAGTGTGCCCCAGGGCGGTAATCACGACGTCGGCCTGCAGCGTGCCGCCGCCGGCCAGCCGCACGCTGTACCCGCCGTCGTCGCCCTGTTGTTCGCCGCTTAGGGGTTCGACGCTGAGTGGTTCGACGCTGAGTGGTTCGACGCTGACCGCGGTGTCGCGGTGGACGGTGACGCGGACGTCGCTGCCCAGGGCGCGGACGGCGCGGCGGAAGAACCACTCGAGGTACTTACTCTGGAGCTGCCGCGTAGCAAAGGAACTGCCCGTCAGCGAGCGCAGCTGCTCCTGCAGGTGCGGCGGGATGGCGGGCACGTCGGTGATGGAACCATCCCGGACGCCGGCAGCCCACGCGGCAAGTCCCGGCCCGTCGATGGGAGGCCCCTCGCACAGCACCGAGGCGTCGGTGAACATCGTGACATCCGCCGCGGTGGAATTCATCATGAGGCCCGGCTCCTGGTCAAAGCGCCAGATCCTGCCGGAGCCGGGTTCGTACGGCTCCACGATGTGGATGTGCACCGGGCCGTCCGCGAGACCGGGCCTGTTGGCAGCGAGCCGTTCGAGGATTCCGGCCGTGCGCGGGCCACCGCCGATGAAGACCACGGATGGGTGCTGCGCTGGCATCGGATACTCCTGGTGAGAAAGGGCGGGTTGAAAAGGGCTTGGAGCCCTCAATCTAGGGTCTGGACAAACCGCCGGTCGAGGGCCCTGTCACGGCCGTTCACCCCGCGTAACGGAGCGTAAATGAGAGCAAGAAATCGTCTTGTGACGCCCCGCTAAGCCGCGTGAACGAATGCAACAGACGGCTTTGCCGGACCTTCCGGGCGCACCTAGATTTGCAGCCAACTACCCCCGAAATACCAACCGGAAGAAGCGAGATGGCGCATGAGTTCAGCAGCTACCAGGACGTCCCAGTCCCCCACTGAGGCACCGGCCGAGAACCCGGCCCCGGAAACGCAGGCCGCCCCGGAGAACCCGGCTGCCGCTGACATTCAGACCGCGGCAGTGCCAGCCGGCCCGGCCGAGCTGCGTGCCGCCGTCGACTACGCCGACTACCGCCTGGTTCCCGCCCGCCGCCCGTGGCGCTGGGTGGGCACCGTGCTGGTGGCACTCGGCGTGGCCGCCATCGTGTGGTCCCTGGCCACGAACCCGCGCTGGGAATGGGGCGTGGTGGCCCAGTGGTTCACCGCCAAATCCGTGGTGAACGGCCTGGTGGAGACCCTCAAGCTCACCGCCATCTCCGGGGCGCTCGGCTTCATCCTGGGCTTCGTCCTCGCCCTCATGCGCCTGTCCGCCTCACCGCTGCTGGTCTCCGTGTCCTGGACGTTCTCGTGGATCTTCCGGTCCACGCCGCTGCTGGTGCAGATGCTCCTCTGGTACAACCTGGGCTACCTCTACGAAAAGATCAGCTTAGGGCTCCCGTTCACGGACATCCGCTTCTTCGAGGCGCAGACCACCACCCTGATCAGCCAGTTCGCGGCCGCCGTGCTGGGCCTGACGCTGAACCAGGCCGCCTACTCCGCCGAGATCATCCGCGGCGGCATCCTGTCCGTGGACCAGGGCCAGCTCGAGGCAGCGGCCGCCCTGGGCATTCCCGCCTGGCGCAGGTCCACCCGGATCGTGCTGCCCCAGGCCATGCGCGCCATCCTGCCCACGGCCTTCAACGAGATCATCGGCCTGGTCAAGGGCACCTCGATCGTCTACGTCCTGGCCTACTCGGAGCTCTTCTACACCGTCCAGGTCATCTACAACCGCACCCAGCAGGTCCTGCCGCTGCTGCTCGTGGCCACGCTCTGGTACGTGGTGATCACCTCCGTGCTCAGCGTGTTCCAGTACTACATCGAACGCCACTACTCCAAGGGAGCCGTGCGCACCCTGCCCCTCACGCCGCTGCAGAAGGCGCGGAAGTTCTTCGCCACCCACGCCCCGGTCAACACCACCGGAAGGAAATGATTCCGATGAGCACAACTCTTGAGGCGCCCGCCGCCACCCGCGGGCTGGTGGAAATCACCAAGGTCCGGAAGTCCTTTGGACCCACCGAAGTCCTGAAGGGCGTTTCCCTGACGGTGGAGCCCGGCGGCGTGGCCGTCATCGTCGGCCCGTCGGGTTCCGGAAAGTCCACCCTGCTGCGGACCATCAACCACCTGGAAAAAGTGGATGCCGGTTTCATCGCCATCGACGGCCAGCTGGTGGGCTACCGGGTCAAGGGCAACAAGCTGCACGAACTGCCCGAGAAGGACATCCTGAAGCAGCGCACCGAAATCGGCATGGTGTTCCAGAACTTCAACCTGTTCCCGCACCTCACGGCGCTGGAGAACGTGACCGAGGCGCCCGTCGTCGCGCAGGGAAAGTCACCGGCGGAGGCCCGCGCTCGCGCCCTGGAACTACTGGACCGGGTGGGCCTGCGCGACCGCGCCGGCGCCTACCCCCGCCAGCTCTCCGGCGGCCAGCAGCAGCGCGTCGCCATCGCCCGGGCGCTGGCACTGGACCCGAAGATCCTGCTCTTCGACGAGCCCACCTCGGCCCTTGACCCCGAACTGGTCAACGAGGTACTGGACGTCATCCGCGAACTGGCCAAGTCCGGCACCACCCTGATCATCGTCACCCACGAGATGGGCTTCGCCCGCGACGTGGCGGACACCGTGGTGTTCATGGACCAGGGCCAGATCGTCGAACAAGGCAAACCCCAGGACATTTTCACCAACCCGCAGGAAGAACGCACCCGGAGTTTCTTCTCCAAGGTGATCGAGCCCGCCTTCAATATCTAAGGAAAACCGCATGTCTCGCTTCTCCCGGCGGCAGCTGCCCGCCGTCGTTCTTCTCGGTACGCTGCTCAGCTCCGCGGCCCTGTCCGCCTGCTCCGATCCCGGCGCCGCCGCCTCCGGCGGTTCAGCCGGCGCCGCATCAGGTGCGGCGACGACGGCGGCCCGGAACGGCGTCGTCTACAACACCTCACCGGACCAGCAGCGGATCCGCGCCGAAAAGGACGCCGCGCTGGCCGCCAAGGTGCCGGCGCTGATCGGCAAGGACGGCAAGCTGACGGTGGCCACCACAGCCGGCTCCATCCCGCTGTCCTTCCACGCCACGGACGACAAGACGCCCATCGGCTCCGAGCTTGATATCGCCCAGCTGGTGGCGGACAAGCTGGGCCTGGAGCTCGACATCCAGGTCACCTCCTGGGAGAACTGGCCCCTGAAAACCCAGTCCGGCGACTTCGAGGCCGTGTTCTCCAACGTGGGCATCAACAAGGACCGGGTGAAGCTGTTCGACTTCGCCAGCTACCGCGCCGCCTTCATGGGCTTCGAGTCGAAAAAGTCCTCGTCCTACGACATCAAAGGTGCGGACGACATCTCCGGCCTGACGATCTCCGTGGGCTCGGGCACCAACCAGGAGAAGATCCTGCTGGCCTGGAACAAGGAGCTCGAGGCCAAGGGCAAGGAACCCGCCAGCCTCCAGTACTACTCCTCCGACGCCGACACCATCCTGGCGCTGTCCTCCGGCCGGACCGACCTGAACATCGCGCCCTACCCCTCAACGGTCTACCGGGAAAACACCCGCGACGACCTCAAGATCGTCGGCAAGGTCAACGCAGGCTGGCCGTCGGAGACCCTGGTGGCCGCCACCACGCTCAAGGGCAACGGCCTGGCTCCGGTGATCACGGAGGCGCTGAACTCCGCCATCAAGGACGGCTCGTACACCAAGGTCCTGGACCGCTGGGGACTGTCCGAGGAAGCCCTGCCGGAGTCCAAGACCGTGACCGAGGCCAACTTCGCATCTACCCAGACTGATTCGAAGCAGACGGGGGCCTCAAAGTGAAGTTCCAGGTCCTGGACATCATTCCGCACCTGAAGAACCCGGTCACCGGGGAAATCGTCTCCACGGCCGACCGGCTCAACCAGGTGGTGCAGACCGCCCGGCGCGCCGAGGAGCTCGGCTACGACAGCTTCTCCGTGGGTGAGCGGCACGCCGGCGAGTTCATCTCCTCCTCCCCCACCACCGTGCTCGCCGCCATCGCGGCGGTCACCTCCCGGATCCGGCTGCAGAGCGGTGTCACCGTCCTGTCCGTGCTGGACCCGGTGCGCGTGGCCGAGGACTACGCCACGATCGACCAGCTCAGCCGCGGGCGCCTGGAGCTCGTGATCGGCAAGGGCAACGAGGTGCTGCAGTACCCGCTCTTCGGGCTGGACCTGGCGGACCAGTGGGACCTTCTCGGGGAGAAGTACGCCCTGCTGCGCCGGCTCTGGCGCGAGGAGGAGGTGACGTGGTCCGGCCGCTTCCGTCCGGAGCTCACGGAGCCGACCACCACCACTCCGCGTCCCTACGCAGGCTCGCCACGGATTTGGCACGGGTCTGCTACAACCCTGACGTCGGCGGCGTTGGCTGCGCGCTGGGGCGATCCGCTGTTCACCGCGAACGCCATCCAGCCCCGGGAAAACTACAAGGTGCTCATCGACCACTATGTGGCGGAGTACGAGCGGCACGGCCACGATCCGCGGCACCGCTACCTGGGCTCGGGCAGCGGCGCCGGCGGCGTGTTCATTGCGGACACCACGCAGGAGGCCAAGCGCCACTTCGGCCCGGTGTACGAGGGCCTCACGGCTGCGCGCAACGTCCCGGGCAACAACTCGCCGTTCCGGGACATCGACCACGCGGTGGCGGAGGGCCCCGCGCTCGTCGGCAGCCCGGAACAGGTGATCGACAAGATCCTCAGCTACCACGAGCTGTACGGGCACGATCTGCAGTCCATCTCCCTGCCCACCACCCTCCCCTTCGAGCAGCAGCTGGAGATTCTGGAGAGGTTCGCGCTCGAGGTCATCCCGGCCGTGCGCGCGTCAGCCCCCACCACGCTCTGGGAGTCCGCGGATCCCTTTGGCGGCCGTCCCGGTTTTGCCGGCGCCACCGAACCGGACCCCGCCTCCGCCGTCACCACCGACCACGACAACCACAGGAGCGATCATGCCCACGTCTACGCGCACTGAGACTAGCGCCGCCTTCGCCGCCGAATGGGAGCAGTGGCACTCCGCTCATGAGCGCCGCCGCGCCGATCCCCACGGCTTCCTCGCCGTCACCCACCTGCACTGGCTGGGTGCGGAACCTTCCCGGTTCGACGGCGTTCCGGGGACCTGGAGCGTGCAGGACGACGCCGTCACTGTCGTTCTGGAGGCCGGCGAAAGCCTGCAGCAGGACGGCCGGGAGCTGAACTCTGGTACTGACGCCGCCGTCGTCTTCGATCCCATCGCAGAGCGTGAGGGTATCAACCTCACGGCGGGTCCCGCCGTCGTCGAACTCGCCAAGCGCGGCGGGGAATACATCGTGCGCCCCCGGCACCCGGAGAACCCGCTGCTCAACGGGTACCGCGGAACGCCGGCCTACGCGCCGGACCCGCGCTTCGCCGTCGAGGGCGTGTACGTGCCGTTCGATTCGCCCCGGCCCACTACCGTGGGGGCCGCGGTGGAGGGCATCGTCCACGTGTACGAAGCACCCGGCGAGATCCGGTTCGCGCTGGACGGCCAGGACCTCACGCTCACCGCCTTCAACGGCCACACGCCGGGCACCCTGTCCGTACTGTTCACGGATGCAACGTCCGGCAAGACCACCTACGCGGCGAACCGTTCGCTCACAGTGGCCGCACCGGACGCGGACGGCCGCGTGGTCCTGGACTTCAACCGCGCCGTGAACCTGCCGTGCGCCTACACCGACCTCGCCACCTGCCCGCTGCCCCCGGCCGAAAACCGCCTGGCCGTCGCCATCGAAGCGGGCGAACAGAACCCCCACGAAAGGCAGGCCGGACAGTGAGCACTGCAGCCAAAGGTTTTCTCGCCGTCGAACTGGACGGCGACGGAGCGCACCCCGCCGCGTGGCGCAAGGCCCGGCACACTCCCGCCGAGCTGCTCGACGGCACCCGCGTCCGCGCCACGGTGCTGGCCGCCGAATCGGCCGGGTTCCACGTGGCCACGTTCGCGGACGGCGCCCTCACCCCTGCGGCCGACTCGGCGGACGGCCGCGATGTCCCGGGCCGGCTGAACGCCCTGCAGCGCGCAGCCTTTGCCGGGCCCGTCACGGGCTCCATCGTGCTCGTCCCCGAGGTGGACACGGTGTACACCGAGCCGTTCCACATCTCCACGCAGCTGGCCAGCCTGGACTACGTATCCGGCGGCCGCGCCGGGTGGCTGGTGGCGGCGTCGAACCGGGTGGCGGATGCCGCCGCCGTCGGACGATCCGTTGTCCCGGCTGACGATCTGGGCCGGGAAGCCGCCGATTCGATCGAGGTCGGCCGCCGGCTCTGGGACTCCTGGGAGGACGACGCCGTGATCCGCGACGTCGCCACCGGCCGGTACATCGACGTCGACAAGCTGCACTACATCGATTTTGAAAGCAGCGCCGATTCTGAAGGCGGGAGCGGATACTCCATCAAGGGGCCCTCCATCATTCCCCGTCCGCTGCAGGGCCAGCTGCCGGTCCTCGCACCGGCCGGGCTGCTGGACGCGGACCAGCTGTCCGCCGGGGCGGCGGACGCCATACTCGTCTCTGCCCCCACGCCTGAGCTGCTGGCCGGCGAGATCGCCGAGGCCCGCGCCGCCGCTCCCGCGGCTGCCGTTATCGCCGAGCTCGACGTCGTCCTTGACGCCCGTGGGCAAAGCGCCGCCGGGCGCCTCGCCGAACTGGATGCACACACGCCGTGGCAGAGCGGCCGGGCCCGTTTCGCCGGCACCGCAGCGGAGCTCACCGAACTGCTGGCCTCCATTCTGGAGACTGCCGACGGCGTACGCCTCCACCCCGCCGTCCTGGACGTGGACCTGGAGGAGCTGGCCCAGCTGGTGCTTCCGGCCCTCCGGCGCCGTGGCGTGCTGGCACCGCAGCAGCCGGGTTGCACCTTCCGGGACCTGCTGGGCCTGCAGCGCCCGTCCAGCCGGTATGCCGCCGTATCCGCGCCTTCCGCGGCCGATCACTAGGGAGAGACCCATGACAGACACAAACATCGGCAACGGCTTCGTGCCCTCCGGCCAGCTGCAGCTGGGCATCTTCTTCCAGGGCGTGAACTCGGGCACGGTCTGGAAGTCGCCGGAATCCGGTTCGCAGACGGACTTCGAGTCCTTCCGCCGCATAGCCCAGACCGCGGAACGGGGCCTGTTCGCCGCGTTCTTCCTCGGTGAGGGGCTGCGCCTCCGCGAGCACCTCGGCCGCCCGCACGCACTGGACGTCGTCGGCCGGCCGGACGCGCAGACCATGCTGGCCGCATTGGCTTCCGTCACCACCCGCATCGGCCTGGTGGCCACGCAGAACACCACGTACAACGACCCCGCTGATCTGGCGCACCGCCTGTCCAGCCTGGACCTGCTCTCCGGTGGCCGTGCGGCCTGGAACGTGGTCACCACGGACAACGCCTGGACCGGCGCGAACTTCCGCCGCGGCGGTTACCTGGACCACGCCGACCGGTACGTCCACGCCGAAGCGTTCGTCAACACGGCCAAGCGGATCTGGGACTCCTGGGAGGCCGGCGCCATCGCCGAAACCCCTGCCGCCCCCGCCTGGGCCGCCCCCGGTTCGGCCCGGCCCGTGCACCACGAGGGCAAGCACTACACGGTGGACTACGTGCCCCGGCTGCCGCGCAGCGCCCAGTACCGGCCGGTGCTGTTCCAGGCCGGCGACTCGCCGGAGGGCCGCGACTTCGCTGCCCGGCAGGCCGACGTCATCTTCTCCGCGCACCCGAAGCTCGACGACGCGCTGGACTTCCGCCGCAATATCGTCGAGCGCACGGTCAAGGCCGGCCGCGGCGCGAACGACGTCAAGATCATGCCCGCAAGCGAGTTCATCCTCGCCGCCACCCCGCAGGAGGCGCTCGAGAAGAAGCGCTGGGTGCGGAGCCTGCAGATCGGGCCCGAGCAGGCCATCGCCTACCTCGAACAGTTCTGGGGCCGCGAGCTCCAGGGCTTCGATCCGGACGGCCCGCTGCCGGACATCGACCCCGTGGTGGAGGAGACCTCCGAGACCCGGGGCAGCGGTTTCCACGGCGCCAAGGCGAAGCAGCTGGCGGACCAGTGGCGTGCCGAGGCCAAGGACAAGGGCCTCAGCATCCGGCAGTTCGTGTCCGCCCGGACCAGCCGGGGCGACTCCAGCTTCACTGGCTCCTACACCGAGGTGGCGGACCGGCTGGCGGAGTATGCGCGCACCGGCGCGGTGGACGGCTTCAACATCTCCCCGTGGCTGATCCCCACCGGCCTGGACGACATCGTCAACCACCTCGTCCCGGCACTGCAGGAGCGCGGTGTCTATCCGACGGAGTACGCCGGAAACACGCTGCGCGAAAACCTCGGACTGGCAACCCCGGCCCGGCAGGCTGACTCCCGGCAGGACACTGCCGCCAGGAACACTGTCGGGGACACCGCCGTCGGGCTGGAAGTCTAGGCACGTGGGCGGCACCCCGGGCGGCGAAGACCGCGACGCTCCAGTGGGCGGAGCGGAAGTTGCTGAAACGGACCGCCGGGGGAGGGGCAACCGCGGGCCGGACAACGTCCAGTCAGACACGATCCGGCTTCAGCTGACCGTCCGGGAGCTGCTCCTCTGATCCCAATCGACTGCTCCGCAGATGCCCTTTTCACCCTCCAAAACGGCACCTGCGGAGCAATCGATGGGAGGGGGGGCCCCGTAAACGTCAGGTGGCCAGCAGCAGCGGTTCGCCCTGGCCTTCCTCCGCCCAGGCAAGCTCGGCCCCGTCAGGAGCGACGGCGGTTTTCAACGTCAAGGTCACCCGTTCAATTTACCCGGGGACGGCCACACGCAGGATTGGACCGGCGTCACCCCACCGTCTAGCGTGAGTCCTATGTCGGCAGCCGATGCTTCAGCGAAGTCCAGCAGCAATCCCCTGCTCGTCCTGGGGAAAATCACGTCGATCCTGGATGCCTTCTCCCTTTCCCAGCCGGTGCTCTCGCTGAGCGACATCCGGGAGTACACCGGAATGCCCACTTCAACGGTTCAGCGGCTGGTCACCAACCTCACCTCCCAGGGCTTCCTGGACCGGGAGGAGGACGCGTACCGCATCGGGATGCGGATGGCGTACTGGGCAGCTCCGGCCACGCGGGGCATGGAAGTCATCGACATTCTCAGCCCCCTCCTGAAGACCCTGCGGGACACCACCGGTGAGACAGCCTGCTTCTTCAAGGCGGAGCAGCATTACCGCGTGTGCGTGGCCATGGCGGACACCCGGCATGCGCTGCGCCGGGAGATGCACCTCGGCAAGGTGCTGCCGCTCTACGCCGGTTCGGCCGGCCGCGTCCTGCTCGCGTGGGATCCCGAGCTCATGGATGCGGTCCTGAAGGATCCCTTGGAGCCGATCACCGAGTCCACGATCACCAGCTCCGAAGACCTGGAAAGCGTGGTGAAGCAAACCCGGACGGACGGGTTCGCCATCACGGTGGGCGAGCGGGAGGACGGTGCCTCCGGGCTTTCCGCCCCCGTCTTTGACTCCGCGGCAGGGCTGGTGGGCGCTGTGACCATCAGCGGTCCGACGCTGCGGATGCCCCTGGAGACCTGCGAAGCCTGGGTGGAGCCGCTGCTTGCAACCGCCGAGCACATGACCCGGCTGATCGGCGGCCGGTTCCCCGGCGAGGCCTAGCACTCACGGAAAGCCAGCGCCCCGCCGGAAACCCCGCCCGGAAAACTTCAGGACCCGGAATACCCGGCCACCGACTTGCCCGCCGCGTACATGGCGCCGGCGTCGGAGGCCACAAGGATCTCCCCGAAGTTCCGGGCGTACGCACCAACGTCCCCGGCAACGGACCCCACAATGGCCACCACCGGAATGTTCCGCCCCGACCGCTGGACCCTGGCCAGGATGGCCGAGATGATCTTTCCCTCCCCGGTCTGCGAATCGAGCCTGCCCTCGCCGACCACCACGGCGTCGGCGTCTTCCAGGTGACGGTCGAACTGCACGGCGTCCAGGACGGCGTCCGCCCCCGAGACCAGCTCCGCGCCGAAGTGGGCCCACAATCCGCCGGACAGGCCGCCGGCCGCCCCCGTCCGCGGCACATCGATCGGGTTGCGGGGATACGCACCCGCCAGTTGCGCCAGCCGCTGCTCCAGCAGCCCGATCTCGGCGGGACCGGCACCTTTTTGCGGCCCGAAAATCCGCGGCGCGTCCAGGAACGTGCTGGTGACGTCGGACAGGACGGTGATCCGGGCACCCCGTAGGCCGCCGCCGTCGATGATGGCCTGGACGGCGCCGGCTCCCCCGTCGGTGGTGGCGGACCCGCCTGCCGCCACCATGATGTGGGTGGCGCCGGCGTCCACCGCCGCAGCAACCATCATGCCCGTGCCGTACGTGCTGGCCGACACCGCATCCCGCGGGCGGCTGCTCGGCACGGTCAGGCCGCTGGCCTGGGCAAGCTCGACGACGGCGGTTCCGTCCGCTGACAGCCCGATGGCCGCCGCGAGCGGCTCACCCCAGGGGTTCTGCGCGGCGACGGAAACAGCCGTGGCCTGCAGGCTGCGGCACAGCGCATCGAACGTTCCCTCGCCGCCGTCGGCGACCGGCAGTTCTGCCGCCGTCCCGCCGGCGGCACGGATGCCGGCGGCGATGGCGGCCGCCACTTCGGCCGCCGCGTACGTCCCCTTGAAGCTGTCAGGAGCGACCAGGACGGTCATGCGCCGGTGAGGGTGTTGACGGCCGGGGTGCTCATGGTCAGGGCGTTGACGGCGTGCGGCGGGGTGCGTCCCTCGGCGATGGCGACGGCGTTCAGCGCGCTGAGGCGGGCCATCTCGCTGCGGACCGGGACGGTGGCGCTGCCCACGTGCGGCAGCAGCACCGTGTTTGGCAGTTCGGCGAGCCCGGGTGCGAGCCGCGGCTCGTCCTCGAACACGTCCAGCCCGGCGCCGGCGATGACGCGGTCCCGGAGCGCGTCGACCAGCGCGGCCTCGTCCACCACCGGTCCGCGGGCGGTGTTGATCAGGATGGCATCGGGCTTCATGCGCTCCAGCACCTCCCGGTCCACCAAATGCCGGGTCTGGCCATTGAGCGGCACGTGCAGGGACAGGAAGTCGCTGCGTTCCACGAGTTCGCCCCAGGAGACCTGCCGCACCTTTCCCGCGAATTCACCCAGCTCCCCGTCGCTGACGTGCCGGTGCCCCGGCGGCCGCGGCGCGAAAAGGATTTCCATCCCGAAGCCCAGGGCACGGCGCGCGGTGGCGCGGGCGATCCGGCCGAACCCGGCCAGGCCCAGCACCGCCCCGGAGACGTCCCGGCCCAGCAGCAGCTCGGGTTCCCAGCCGTGGAAGTTGCCGTCGCGGACCAGCCGGTCCGCTTCCACCACGCGGCGGGCGGTGCCGAGGATGAGCAGCATGGCGATGTCCGCCGTCGCGTCCGTCAGCACCCCGGGGGTGTTGCCCACCATGATGCCGTGCCGGGTGGCGGCGTCAACGTCGATGTTGTTGTACCCGACGGCGTAGTTGGACACGCCTTTCAGGCGCGCCTTCGCGAGCAGCGGGGCGTCGACGACGTCGCGCAGCTGGGTGAGGACGACGTCGTACTCCCCCGATGCGCAGAGCGCCGC
The DNA here is from genome assembly GCF_042795115.1 of Arthrobacter sp. NPDC056493. Taxonomy (NCBI): domain Bacteria; kingdom Bacillati; phylum Actinomycetota; class Actinomycetes; order Micrococcales; family Micrococcaceae; genus Arthrobacter; species Arthrobacter sp. NPDC056493. The sequence continues at coordinate 56,252 of NZ_JBHTSL010000028.1, forward strand.
CAGCGTTTCGTAGTCGGGAGGGGACGGCAGCACGGTGACGTGGCCGGCGTCGGACAGCAGCTGCATCCCTGGATCCGGGATTGGGGTGGTGACGAGGAATCTGCTGCCCATCGCTACTTGCCTCCCGGAGTGCCGGGTGCGGGGGTGCTGACTAAAGGGGTGCAGGCAGCCGCGGGACTGTCCGAGGGGATGACCCAATCGAACGCTTCCGCCTTGGACCTGGCGCCCTGCGCCGCCTTGGAGCGGTTGGGCTCGCCCAGTTCGGCGAGCAGCTTCTCGGAGAGGACAACGATGTCCGCGAAGGTTTCCGGGGTCACCCAGCCGGGCCGGGTGGCGAACAGGATGTCCTCGCTGGAGGTGTTGCCGCTGGCGCCCGGGGCGAAGGGGCAGCCGCCCAGGCCGCCGAGCGCACCGTCCACCATGGCGGCACCGGCCTGGATCGCGGCCAGGGTGTTGGCCACCCCCAGGCCCCAGGTGTCGTGGCCGTGGTACACGATCCGCCGTGACGGGGACTCCGCCCGGACGCGCTCAATGAGGCCGGACACCTGGGCGGGGACGGCCTGGCCCAGGGTGTCGCAGAGGACGATGTCCGTGGTCCCCTCCGCGCGCGGGTCGTTGGCGATCGCCAGGATGCGCTCTTCGGGGACATATCCTTCGAACGGGCAGGTGAAGGACGTCGCGATGCACAGCTGGATCTGCCCGTTGACCCCCTGCGCGTACTCCACTGCCTGGGGCAGCGCGGCGAGGCTCTCGTCGGTGGTGCGGCCGATGTTCGCCTTGTTGTGCGAGTCCGACGCCGAGAGGCAGTACTGGAAGTTGCGCGCTCCGGCGGCCGCGGCCTTGGCCACGTGGCCGGGTGTAGCCACCCAGATCCAGCACTTTTCCAGCTCTTCGGGCGTGAGGTTCCGGACCACGTCCAGGGTGTTGGCCATGGTGGGTACGAGGTCCGGGCGGGCCATGGAGCCCAACTCTATGGCCGGTACGCCCAGGCGGAGCAGCTCCCGGACGGTCTCCACCTTCCGCTCGGTGGACAGGACTTTCCCTGTGAGCTGCAGCCCGTCCCGCAGGGTGACGTCCCGCAGGATGGTGTTGCCCAGGGTAGCTGCGAGATTGGGGGTCGAGGCGAGGCTGGGGGCTGACGTGTGGTGCTGGTTCATGCTTGGAGTGCCTCCTCGCGGCCGGTTGCCGCACTGATCTCTGCCGGGTCCATGCCGAGGAGCCCGGAGAGGATTTCTGCCGTGTTTTCGCCCAGGTCCGGGCCGAGGTTCCGGATGGGGAGCGATTCGCTGCCGATCACCGGAACAATACCCGGGAACCCGACGTCCGGCAGGATCTCCTCGCCGGTGGAGACGTCGAATTTCTGCACCATGTTGCGGGCCGCGTACTGGCTGTCGGTGCTGATGTCCGCCGCCGTGTAGATGGGCCCCGCCGGGACACCGGCTGCGTCGAGGGCGGCCAGGGCGTCGGCGGCGTCCAGTTGCGCGGTCCAGGCGCCGATGGCCTGGTCGAGTTCCTCGCGGCGGTCCCACCGGCCGGCATTGCTCTGCAGCGCGGAATCTTCGGCCAGGTCGGGGCGTCCGATGGTCTGCATGTAGCGCTGGTAGATGGAGTCGCCGTTGCCGGCCACCACGATGCTGGCCCCGTCCCTGCAGATGTAGGCGTTGGAGGGGGCGATCCCTTCCATCCGGCCGCCCACGCGCTGCCGGTCCACGCCGTAGGCCTGGTAGTCGGGGATCAGGGATTCCATCATGGAGAACATCGCCTCGTTCAGCGCGACGTCGATGATCCGCTCGGTGAGCGGCACAGCGTCAGCCGCGTCCCGGCGTCGTGCTTCCCTTTGGTAGAGGCTCATCATGGAGCCGAACGCGGCGTACAGTCCCGCGATCGAATCCCCGATGGAGACGCCGACCCGTACGGGCGGGCGGTCGGGGTCGCCGACGAGGTTCCGGAACCCGCCGTACGCTTCGGCGACGGCGGCAAAGCCCGGGCGCTCGGACAGCGGGCCGGTCTGGCCGAAGGCGGAGATGCGCGTGATGATCAGTTCCGGGTTGGCTTCATTGAGCACCTCCGGGCCGAGGCCCCATCTTTCCAGCGTGCCCGGGCGGAAGTTTTCCAGCAGGATGTCCGACTTCGCAGCGAGCTTCAGGACCGCCTGTTTGCCGGCCTCGGTCCGCAGGTCCAGGACGACGGACTTCTTGTTGCGGTTGATGGTCCGGTACAGCATGGAGGTGTCGCCCTTGTGCAGGCGCCAGTTGCGCAGCTCGTCGCCGGTTCCCGGCCGTTCCACCTTGATGACCTCGGCGCCGAAGTCGGCGAGGAGCCTCCCGGCTGTCGGTGCGGCGATGTAGTTTCCGAGTTCCAGGACGCGGATGCCTTCCAGGGGCGCGATGCGTGGTGGTGTCATGGTGTCTTCTTCTTTCGTGGGCGTACGCCGGAAACGCGTGGGTTCCCAGGTTCGATTAGAACAGCAGGCTCATGGGCAGGATGAGGAGGATTGCGACGACGGAGGCCACCGATACGCCGACGGTCACCGATTTCAGGGCGCCCCGCACGCTCTGGCCCAGGAGCGACTGCAGGAGCCAGAAGGTGTTGCTAGTGACGTGGACCATGAACAGGGATCCCGCGCCGGCCGACAGTGCCAGGAGGACGGGGTCCAGTCCGATGACCGGCGCGATCGGGGCGAGCAGGCCCGCTGCGGTGATGGCGGACAGGGTGACGGAGCCGACGGCGATGTGCAGCACCGCGGCGATGGCCCAGACCACGAGGAGCGGGGCGACGGTGCTGGCGGAGAAGAAGCCGCCGAGGATGTCTCCGAGGCCGGCTGCCTTCACTGTCGCGGCGAGCGAGCCGCCTACGCCCGTGAGGATCAGGATCTGACCGCTTTCCTTGAAACCGACCGCGATGGCTTCCTCGACCTTTTTCTGCCCGATCGCGGAGCGGGTGACGAGGCAGGTGCCGATCAGGCCGATGAGCAGTGCGATGACCGGTTCGCCGAGGAGCTGCAGCCAGGGCAGGTCGATCTTCAGGATCTGCAGGATGGCACCCGCTCCGATGAGGAGCAGTGCGGTCAGCAGCGGGGCGAAGAGCAGGATCAGCGGCGCCTGCTTCTCTTCGCGTTCGGCCACGGCAACGGCCGCACCGGCCTTCCGGGCGCCGGGTCCGTCGCTTCCGGGTGTGCGTCCGCCATGTGCCGCAGAAGCGGAAGCCGCGGCGCCGCCGTCGTACTCTTCCTCTTCGCCCTCCCGGTCTTCTTCGGCGACGAAGGTGTGGTCCTCATCCTTGGCCTCGTTCCAGAAACCCCGGCGGAAGAGGAAGGTCATGATGGCGATGGCGATGATGATTGTGGGGATGACCAGCAGCAGGCCGAACAGCAGCATTTTGCCGAGCGGCACGTTGAGGAGGCCTGCCAGGGCAAGGGAGGCGACGCCGGGGACCGTGAAGACGATGCCGCATTCGAGGGCGATGGCCATGGCGGTAGCCATGCGCGCCGTGCCGAGTTTGCCGATTTTGGGTGCCAGCTTGCGGGCGAGCGGGGCGGAGATGACCAGCAGCACGTCCAGGAAGATGGACTGCAGCACCGTTCCGATGGCCAGGCCCATGGTGTAGGGCAGGCGCTTGGGGCCGAACGTGTTCAGCAGGTGCTCCACGAGCCGCCGGATGGCTCCGCTCTGGTTGAGGATGGAGCCCATGAGGACGCCAAAGGCGATGAGCAGGCCGACGTCCATCATGATGTCGCCGAAGCCGGCGGTGATGGTTTTGACAGTTTTTTCGACGCCGAGGCCGACGGCGAGGCCGAGGTACACGGAGCTGAGCACCAGCGCAATGATGGGGTTGACTCTGAAACGGACAATCAGCAGCACGGCGGCGAGCACCGCGATGGCTGTGTTGATCAGGACAGCGATGTCTGACATGAGGGGAAATCCGATCGTTGGGCCTTCCGCACTGAAGGCTTGGGAGCAGGGTCGGTCGTGAGGAGCGACACATTCGCTATTCTCATATTATGGGTTTGAGCTCACAATGCAAGACGTTTCGGGCAACAAAAAGCGCGAACGTACAGTTGTGGCC
>NZ_JBHTSL010000029.1:0-60199 GCF_042795115.1 Arthrobacter sp. NPDC056493
CCTCTCCGGGCTCGCTCAGACCCCGGCCGGGTGGAGGACGACTTTTGTCCATCCGTCTTCGCGGTTGTCGAAGTTCCTGTAGCCGTCGGGGGCCTCATCCAGCGGCAGCTCGTGGCTGACGATGAAGGAGGGGCTGGCCTTTCCGCCGGCGATGAGATCGCGCAGGGCGCGGTTGTACTTCTTGACCGGGCATTGGCCTGAGCCCATCGTTTGTCCTTTGAACCAGTAGTTTCCGTAGTCGAAGGCGACCTGGCCCTGCTGGGCGAGTTTGTCGGGGGCTCCGGGGTCCTGGGGCAGGAAGACACCAACCACGCCCAGGCCACCGACGAAACGGACGGAGTCCACGAGCCGGTTCAGGGTCATGTTGGGATGTTCGTTACCGCCTGGATCGTGCGCCTGGTAGCCGACGCATTCGCAGCCGCGGTCTGCGCCGAATCCCATGGTCTGGTCCTTGACGAACTCCACCGGGTCGACCTCCGAGTCATTCACGGGGATGGCACCGATCTGTTCCGCCAGCTTCAGGCGGTCATTCTGGCGGTCCACCACCATGACCTTTCCAGCGCCTTTGATAATCGCTGAGTAGGCGGCCATGAGTCCGACCGGTCCTGCACCGTAGATGACCACGGAGTCCCCCGGGTACACCCCGGCCAGCTCGGTGGCATGCCAGCCGGTGGGGAAGATATCGGCGACCATGACGTAGTCGAGTTCTTTCTCCACGGAGTCCTCGCCCAGGCGCAGGCAGTTGAAATCCGCGTACGGCACGCGCAGGTACTCGGCCTGTCCGCCCTGGTACGGGCCCATGTCCGCGAACCCGTAGGCTGCGCCTGCGAGCTGGGGTTCAGGCTGCATGGTCAGACAGTAGTTCGTGAAGCCACGATCGCAGTTTTTGCAGAATCCGCAGGCGATGTTGAACGGCAGCACCACACGATCGCCCACTTTCACTTTGCTCACCGCGGGGCCAGTCTCCACCACCTCGCCGAGGTTTTCGTGTCCGAAGGAGCGTCCGGGTTCAAAACTGGTGCGGCCCTCGTACATGTGCAGGTCCGAGCCGCAAATGTTCGCTGAGGTTATGCGAACCAGCACGTCAGCGGGGTGCTCTATTTTGGCGTCGGGGATCTCCTCGACGCTGACATCGTTCGGTCCTTTGTAAACTACTGCCTTCACTTTTTCGCTCTTTTCTTTTATCCCATCCTGACCGGGGCCCAGAAGTCGTAGCTTCCGGGCGCGTTGCAGGGTCAGGCGCCTGCAGGACGGTGGCACGGAAAAGGGGGATGGAGTTATCACCCGAATACGCGTATTGGAGCTGGCGAGGAAATGGGGAACAGGGATTGTAGCCCTGAACCGGCCCAATGGGTCGGGGGGCCGAGGGGTTCAGACGGCAGGGTGTCCGGGAAAAAGCCCCGCCTGCCTGTCTGCAAAAGAGGAACTGGTCGAGGCTCAATACTAAGCACCCTTAGTAAGGGTGTCGAGGGGCACTGACTCATCCAGGATGCCCGGCAGGCTCGGCCCCGCCCGTGGAACGGGCCGCGAGTAGCCGGCTGACCTACAAAATGTGACAGATGAGGAGTGGGAGACGGTGCCGCCCGCGCTCCCGTTGTTCTGTCTGGCGGCCGACCCTAAGGGTGCGAGGCGGCCTAAGAACGGTTCGTGCCGCCGGGCAGGCTAGCGAGTGGCCGCGCCTTGGCCACGGACTATATGTAGCTTCGCTGAACATCACGTTCGAACGCGAGGACCTGCTGGGTCCACACCGATTGGTTCTGAGGTCGGAGTCACTGGTAACTCTGTTGCGAGTGGGTACCACGCGGGGACTGAAAGTCCCGCGCGAGTGCTGGAGCAATTGGAAAACGGCACGCCCGCCTGACCTGCAATAATCGGTGGAGATGAAAGCGCACGAGGCAGTAATCAACTGGGTGACCCGAGAGCTCTCGAGCGGTCGTCTGCGAATCGGCGACCACCTTCCGAGTGAACGGACACTAGCTGAGACGCTGCAAGTCTCTCGGAGCTCGTTGCGTGAGGCGCTGAAGGTTCTTGAAGCACTTGGAACTATCCAAGCGACCACTGGTTCCGGGCCGCGTTCGGGCACGGTCGTGACTGCGGCACCCGAGCAGGCGTTAGCACTGGCGCTCAACCTGCAGTTGGCGACGAGCCACGTCGAGCACTCACACGTATATGAGGTGCGTCTGCTGCTTGAGACATGGGCCGCCGAGCACGCAGATCCTGGCCGAGGAGACTGGGACGCTGCTGAGCGGCTGCTTAAGCTTATGGACGGCTCCGGTACTCCTGTCCCTGATTTCCTTCATCTCGACGCCGAGTTTCACGTAGCGGTTTCGCGCGCCGCGGGAAATCCCCTTATCAGCACGCTCATGGATGCCCTGCGCACTTCCATCGCGGATCACACGCTTGCCCGCGCCCAAGCGCTTCCGGACTGGGAGAGGACCGCCACACGCCTGCGTTCCGAACACTATGCAATCTTGGACGCCCTTCGCCGGGGTGATAGCGCGGCGGCTGCGGAACTCGTACGCCAGCACATCCGCGGGTATTACATTGAGACCGCAAACTAGACCGTCGCTGTCCGGAAGCACCCAGACCGGCTTTATCTCGCGCATCGCATCGCAGTGCGCGGGTGCGGAGCGATCGTAACCTCCCCCATCGCCTAAACAGTGAGTTACCTTGGGCATCGCTGGGAGCCTGCTCCATTGAAAGCAGTCGAATCTTGACGTGTTGATAGTCACAGTCTACAGTTTCGTGTGGTCGGACCATGTGGTAGGGCCACACCTCCTCCGATTCCAAAGGAAAGATCCTTGACGGTCAGTACATCCTCAGAAGAGACAAAGAGCACCGAGAAGCTGAACTACCGGGTACTCTTGGGCAGCCTCAGCGGCAGCGTCATCGAGTGGTTCGACTTCCTTGTGTACGGCACCGTTGCCGCCCTGGTCTTCAACAAGCTCTTCTTCCCGAGCGACAACGCCTTCGTGTCGACTTTGCTTGCCTACATCTCGTTCTCGCTTACCTTCTTCTTCCGTCCTTTGGGCGGCATCATTTTCTCTCACATCGGCGATCGCATCGGCCGAAAGAAAACTCTCTTCATCACCCTCATGCTTATGGGAGGCGGAACGGTCGCGATCGGGCTACTGCCTGACTACGCCGCAATCGGCATCGCTGCCCCGATCCTGCTCATCCTGTGCCGCATCCTTCAAGGTCTTGGCATCGGCGGCGAATGGGGCGGGGCACTCCTTCTCGCGTACGAGTACGCGCCAAAAAACCGGCGCGGCCTTTACGGTGCCGTGCCGCAGATGGGCATCAGCCTGGGCATGCTGCTCGCTGCCGGCGTTGTTGGTCTCCTTACTCTCCTTCCGGATGGACAGTTCCTTGTCTGGGGCTGGCGCGTTCCATTCATAGCCAGCGTTGTGCTCGTCTTCATCGGCCTCTGGATTCGTAACGGCCTGGACGAGACCCCCGAGTTCAAGCGCATTCGAGAGGCGGGAGCGCAACTGCGTCTGCCCATCAAAGAGGTCGTCACCAAGCATTGGGGTGCCGTGCTCGTGTCGATCGGTGCGAAGGCCGCGGAGACGGGCCCGTTCTACATCTTCGGCACCTACGTCATTGCTTACGCCACTAACGTTCTGGGAGCACGCGGGAATGTCGTTCTCCTCGCAGTTGCCGCGGCTGCGCTGGTGGCAACAATCTGGATGCCGGTCTTCGGGCGTATCTCCGACAAGTTTTCGCGTGCGGTGCTTTACCGCTGGTCGGCTACGGCAACACTCATTTTAGTTGTGCCCTACTACTTCGTGCTTAACACTGGCGCGACCTGGGCGCTGTTCGTCGCCACCATTGTCGGTTTCGGCCTTCTGTGGGGCAGTGTCAACGCGATTCTGGGTACGTTGATCGCAGAGAACTTCGCTCCCGAGGTCCGCTACACTGGCGCCTCGCTCGGCTACCAACTCGGTGCAGCGATCTTCGGCGGCACCGCTCCGATCATCGCGGCATGGCTCTTCGAAATCAGCGGCGGGCAGTGGTGGCCCATCGCAGCGTATGTCGCCGGCTGCGCAGCGATTTCAATTGTGGCTTCCTTCTTTATCAAGCGCGTCGCGCACCGCGAAGGTTCGGACGTGCCCCCGGTTACCGTATCGTCGGACAACCCCGGTTCTCAGAAGGGATCAGTACTTTGAACCGCCACGAACTCGAACCACGCCACGTCACGCAGCTAAGTCGGCTGGTCCCCATGCCGGGAGGAACTGTAGCTCTCGCGGAGTGCCTGACCTCCTAGACACACTCCCTGTAAAGAAGAACCCCGCGGAACGGGTCAGTTGCGCGGGGTTCTTCTCGGTGGTCCGAACACTTCCGTGTATTGGGGGCAACGCGAAAGTGCTGAACCGAACATATAGACAGTAGCCTTACTTTCGCAAATCGGCGTGAAACATTCCGCCAGAGATGTAGAGCCCTGCACAGAGGACCGCAAAGTGCCACCCGGTTACAAACTTCCTACTGCCGGCGCGCGTCAGGTTGGGGTGTAGTTCAAGCAGACGTCCGGCAAGTTCCCGGGTGGACCTCACGATGACCCCGGCCTATTTGATCCGGCGACGGTTGCGCGAACGCGCCTGCGCTGAGACTGGGCTACATGGGGTAGTCGTTGGCGGAAGGGCTTTCCACACAGTCACACTTGCCCTAATGGAAATCTGACGAAGGGAAGCCCGGGAGCACCCAATAGGGATGCTGTGTTGGCGGGGACTTCGGGAAGCAGAATGCGTCGCCGGTGCATTGGCGGGGTCTCCTGGTGGCACCGTGTTCCAGGGGTGGTGGGAGGGACCTGATTGGTGATGGCGGTGACGCCGTCGGCGAGACGTGTGCGTTGCGCTGGTGACGGTGGCGCCTTTGGGCTTGAACTAACGTCCGGCGCAGGTTTAGTGACTGCTGGCCGATTGGGGTGTGCAGACGAAGAACGGCGGCTGGTCCACTTGGGCGAGCGGCACGACGAGCCACAGGCCGCCGTAGAACTCGACGTACGAGTCCGGGGTGCACCTCGCGAAGGCTTCTTCGCGTGTCATTTCTTTCCTTTCTTAGTTTCCTTCCTGTACCGGCACTCCCAGAATGGCAGGGGAGCCACTGACTCGCGTCTCGCTAGCGGCTGATTTCATCGGTACATCCTGGACGGGACGACGATCATGAGACAGTACACAATTTGCGTTAGCCGAGGTCCGGCTCGGGATCCTCGGACGGCCGGGAGCCTGCCAAGACGCGATTCGCTGCGTCGGTGAGAGTTGGCTCCACTTCTCCTCGGCCTTTCCGTGCGTGAAGCCCTCCCGGCTGATATGACTGATGCCCGTCGTGGCCGCGTTTTGGCTGCCGCAACGAACTAGCTCCCATGCACTACGCAGCCAAACTCTATTGTCAGCCCTGCTCCCGCTGACCCCTGCTGGTGGCAATCAATGTGGCTAATCAGGTTTCGTTATCCACCATCGAAAAGTCGAGGGCAGAGGTACTCCGGAACCTTGCGAACAAGGAGTAGAGCATCGACAGCATTGCCTGACGTAACGCCACCCTGATCAGCGGAGCTGGCCGTCTTGCTCCAAGTTGATGCCCGGAGCACACTGAGAACACAGCGCAGCGAATCCCCGACACTGCCGTCTAGGAGGAGGCAAGACCGTGAACGGTGACCCGGCAGTTGCTCCTGTCATATCGCTTTTCGCACCTGCTCTGGGATCACCTTTGGCAAGAGGCGTATTAATGCACGGACAGGCCGGCCCGTCCGCGGTGTTTAGACCGTGGCCGAAGTCCATCACCGGCAAGGAATTCGGCGTCTACGTCCCGGCCTACAAAGGGACACCGGCCCAGTGGCTGGCCCCGGCCAAAGTCCAGATAATCGAGGGCGTCGACACCCAGGGAGGCACTTTGGGCGTTGTTAGCTTCACAGCAACATCAGTTCCCACCCGGACCCCCGGGGTAGCCTCGAAAGCAAAGTTCGATGAGGCATTGGCGCAGCCGAACGCGTCCCGATGGGATGCAGTGAGGGCATCCATAGGCGATAACCTCGAAAGGCTCGCCAAACTCGACGGTTCGCTGCCAAATCGGAAACTTATTCCAAAAACAGTCGCGATGCCCGAATGGTCCCCACCCGTAAACGTTGCTGGCATCACGCCTGGTGATTTTGTTTGCCAACACATCTTGCACTGGGATTGAATTTCAAGTGCGGATGCCTGCCATTTCGTATCGTGATTTCGCGGTCGCGTCAGTGGCCGTAGGACTCGACACCGTCTTCTTCACGTCGTTGATGGAAACTGCTGGGAACAGGGGTTGGTCCGCATTTGATGGGTCCTCCGCGATGGTTGCCCTCCTCAACCTGACAATCCTGCCTCTCTTGGCTCTTCGCCGTCACGCACCTGTCGCTATTAGTCTCGGGCTATGCGCTTTCGCAGCCACTCTTACTCTTAGTGTGGGATCACGTCCCTTACTGAGCCTGTTCGTCGCGCTCTACACCGCGGCGGCGCTGCGGCCTTTGCAGCAATGCGGATGGTGTCTGGCGGCAACCCTGGGGACGCACTCGCTCATTGCCCTCTATGAAAGCTCGGCCGCGTTGAGCAGCTGGGCTTCTGTCATCGGAGTAGCTGCCATTTTTTCGATGATGGACCTTGCGGTTTGGTTTTTCGGGAGGTCGGCTGCCGCAACGAGCCGCCGTGCACGGGAACTGGTCGAGACGTGGGCTGCTATGGCCGCGGATGCCGTGGCCTCAGAACGGTTACGGATAGCGCGCGAGCTGCACGATATTGTGGCCCACGCAGTGACAGTAATGGTTCTGCAGGCAGCAGGCGCTAGACGGCAACTTACACGAGACCCGGAACTTGCCGAGGCTGCTCTTCAGTCCGTCGAGGTCGTCGGCAAACAAGCAATGGGGGAACTGCGCCGGCTACTCGAAGTTCTACGGTCAGTCGCCGACAGGGATGCTCCCGGGGCCGGGACACCGGAGACGCTGCAGAATCTTGAAACGCTGGTCAAACAGACCGAGGCTGCCGGAGTAAGTGTAAACCTCTCCATGCGTGGACTAGCCGGCCAGCTCGACCCGAGTATCGAGATGGCTGCCTACCGCGTCGTGCAGGAGGCACTGACCAATGTAACTCGCCACGCAGGCCCGGGGTCCCATGCCGATGTAGTGCTGTTCAAACACGAAGAAAGCCTTGCCATCGATGTAGACAACGATCAGGCCGGATCGGTCCCATCCGTAACCACGGAACTCAGCAGCGGATACGGCCTGGTCGGGCTACGCGAACGGGTGAAGCTCATGGGCGGCGAACTATCCGTCGGCCCCCGCGACGAAGGCGGGTACCGGGTACATGCCACTCTGCCGACGGCCGTTCCATCATGATCCGCGTGCTGCTCGCCGATGACGAAGTCTTGATGCGTACGGGCATAGCCATGATCCTTGACGCCGAGCCTGACATTGAGGTTGTAGCCGTCGTAGACGACGGCAGTGCAGCCGTCACCAGCGTAGACGGGCTGAAACCGGACGTGGTGGTAATGGACGTTCGCATGCCCGTGATGGACGGCGTCGAGGCCACCAAGCGGATTATCGGATCAAATCCCACCGGTCATTCAGTGCCTGCAGTCCTCGTGCTAACGACGTACCACGTTGACGAGGCAGTCCGGAGCTCTCTACGTGCGGGGGCGTCTGGGTTCGTGCTCAAGGATGCCGCACCAGCGGAACTTGTTGCAGCCATACATGCCGTTGCCAACGGAGAGGCCTGGCTCGATCCAGCCGTGGCGAAACGCCTGTTGGCCGATTTTAAGGGTCGGCCGGAGTCCCCGCTGCCCAACTCAGAACAGATTGCTTGCCTTACACATCGAGAACGTGAAGTCCTGATACTTCTCGCCCACGGGCTGCCCAACAGGGCAATCGCGGACCACTTATTCATTTCCGAGGCCACCGTCAAAACTCATATCAGCCGACTGTTGATGAAGATGGGACTACACGACCGAGCCGGCGCCGTTGCTACGGCATACCGTACCGGACTGGTCGCTTCCGACGATCCCCTTCCACCGAGGTCTTAACCGGACTTTGGTGTATAGGCCGATCTACCACCGCGTGCGCTCTGGCGAAATGGCGGCAACCGCCCCCTCGCCCAGGCTAGAACCGTTCTTACTCACTCAAGCACGCGAAGGCGCGCGCTTGAGTTTGAAACGCCAGTCCTTTGGACGCCGTAAGCGATGCCGAGACCAGCGGTGACCGCGGGACGGGGCCAATAACCTGCTCAGCAGAAGACGCTAGTCACCCCGCTCCCGCAGAGCCCCGCTTCCCGGCGCCCCTCATCTCCGAACTTCACCCCACGCGTGAGGCATCAGATTCCTGCCTTACTGGCTCCCTAAAATGCATCAAATGCAGCAGGCCGGAAGTACCCTTTTAGGCCGACGATTCCCTGACTCATTCGGCTCATTCTTGAGCTGCAGGGCAACCCTGGCTCCGAAAAGCGGAACCGCCCTCAGGGAAAGAAGAAGAAAATGCAGTCACGCATCCCCCGGCTTGGAGTCACTCTGGCCGGATCCACCCTCGCTCTAGCCGCACTCCTGACCGGCACTCAAGCCGCCTCCGCCACTGTGCCAGCGGCCTCATCGAGTAGCTCCTACCGTCTGGTTCTCGTCTCCCTGGACTGCAGGGAAACCGAAGACTGGCTAGGAGCCGATGAAGCCTACCTCCGTGTGCATGGCGTTACGGTCTGGGGCCCGCAGAGCATGAACGACGGAGACTCGCTCGACATCAACCGCAGCGTCCCCTTCAGTTCAACCGCCAAGATCCGCCTCTACGATGCCGACACCGGGATCTTCGACAACGATGATTTCCTCGGCGAGGTTACAGCGTCGGCCAGTCAGGTCAACAGCGGCGAACAATACGCCTCGTTTACGCAGGACGGAGCGAACTATCAGCTCACGTACAGGGTCATCCCCAACCGCTGGTGACAGGCGGTCGGCGTCCGCGGCTTTCGCCATTGCAACACGGCCGATTACATCCTTAATGTCTGGCCCCGTGCATAAGAGAACAATTTCTGCAATCAAAGCTGCTCACAATTATCGAATGATCGGAGGATTTCAATGCACACAAATCCGTTTCGCACTGCAGGCATAGCCGCGATTCTCGCGGCCGGAGTGACATTAACGGGCGTCGCTGTTCCCGCGTCGGCGGCAACCCTCGCTGTGCCAGCCAGTACCGCTAGTCTGGGCGGCATCTTCGCCCAATCCGGAACTACCAAGTACGACGCCGTCCCGACCGCGCAGTTGTTGGCCAATAAACCGCCGGTTTCCCTGAAGTTTCACTGGTGGGGGGCCCGTCTGTCCCTTAATCGCGAGGCCGGGTGTTGGGCAAGCATGGGCCACCCCGAGTTTGAAAGGCTCTTGGACGCGATACCTGAACCCTGGCGAACTATAGTCAAGGTAGCCATCGCCGCTCACAAATGGCTAATCAACAAACGCATGGGGTCCGAAGGTATATACATCGACTTCAACTGGGCCGGGTTTATCCACTTCATGGGCCCGGAGGGCAATCTCCAGACCTGCTGAAGCAATCCGAATTCAGCATCCAAGCTCTTTGTAATTCCTGTCAGGAAAATGGCCAAGAACAACAACCGAGCTTCGTCCGCCCTCTCCGAGTCGTGCAGAGGGCGGGCGAGGAACGGGGAGGTCTGAGCTTGCGTGACAGCGACAACAATCCAGCGGCGTGTTAACCGCTGCTAGCACTCTATTCCGGGGTGTCAATGGTGCTCCAGGCCGCTTATCGGGTCGACGGGCTATTACGTAGTCGGACTGAAACCTGGCTCCTTCCAGACGGAGACAAGCGGGGCAGGCACAGCGGAGTCCTATCCCAACCGCGGCCACTGTCAGCTGTGCCTGGCATGTCTCGCAAGGCGAGGGTTGCGAGAACGCAGCAGACGAGACGTCCGGTTAGATCTCCATGCAGAATTTGGTGTCTCGTTTCAATGACTCGGAACCGGCGCCATGGCGCTCGGCTCCGCAGGCAAGAGCCTCTGACGCCGGGAGTTTCGCCTGCCTCATCTGGCACCGACATAGACGCCACTGAGGGGCAACGAAGTCAGCGCCCGATGCGCGAAACTCTCATCCAGTGACCGCCGACTCGTCCTACTTAAACGCCTGTGAGGATCGATAATCGATATTCCGCCAAGCTAACGCGCGGCGGGTACCGCCCGGGTTTTATCGGGGCTTGTAGGCGTCCGAGCGGTGTTCGATGCGGTGGACGTACAGGATGTGGGCTTCAACGTCGAGGGTAAACAGCACTTTGTAGTCTCCGCGGGGGGGCGGTGCGCAGCCCGAGTAGTCCATTTGTGAGGGGCTTGCTCAGCCGGTACGGGTTCTCGGACAGGACCCCGGTGACGAACTCGACGATGGCGGCTGCTGCTTTCTCCCGCAACCGCCGGAAGCCCTTCAGCGCCGGGCTGGTGACTTCCACCTTCCAGGGCGCCTGGCCGGCAGGTTGTGCATCACTCACCGGGGCGGCAGCCCGAATTCGCGGCGGAGATCATCGCCGCTGGTCGTGTTTCCCTCGGCGATAACTCGCCCGGCCTGGGCCAGGTCTTCACAGATGCCCGGCTGCGACAGCCAGTGGATGGTTCCCTGCAGGGATTCCAGGTCATCGGCGGACATCAGCACGGCCGAGGGGCGCCCGTGCCGGGTGATCTGGATGATCTCGTGTGTCTTGTCCGCTTCCTCCACAAGCGCGGAAAGCTTGTCCTTCGCTTCGCTGAGCGGCACCGTCTTCATGCCTTAATTTAGCCTGAATTCTGGCCACAATTAGCCTGCCGCGTGGCTGATCCTTGATGGCGCGTTGCTCTGGCTTGGCCGGCAGGCTGGCCGAAGGAATTGGCGGCCTGAGTCTCCAGGAAAGCCGGACTTGGCGGAGGTACTGGTACACCGTTTCCCGGCTGATTCCGTAACCGGTGGCGAGGACGGATTTGCGGACACCGCTGGCGCCCGCTGACGGCCTTGATGGCGCCTGGGTAGGGCACCTTTCCGCGGCGCCCTACCCGTCCCGCCGTTTTGGCGCAGGACTCCTCCCAGCCCATGAATGACCGTGCATGCCAGTTTGATAATGCGGAATATTGCCATTCCGGCGAAATGGTTGAAACCCAACCGCACGAACAGCCGGTCAACATGTAGGCGACCGTACGTTTCGGCGGGCATATGCTAATAGCAGAAAGTCGCCTCCAGTACCGGGGAGCTCATTGTGGACGCTGAAACCGCCGTCGTCACCGGTCATGATGTCACCACCATCACCTGCGTGTGTGGCAATACCGTCAGCCAGGACGGACTGATCCAGGCAAACTCAGAGGGCGTCCCCGTTCACGCCGGAGCGAACACCGCCGTCCCCGCCGGCCTGGCGGAGTGGCCAGCGGATGAGGACCTCCACACCCTCTGTCCCGCCTGCGGCCGCGTGTACCGCGACGCGATAGTCGAAGAGACAGGGACGGCGCCCGTTGCTTTCCGCGTGGACGTCACCGCCGGCCCAATTGCAGAGGCAATCCGGGTCCACTGGAGCCTCAGCGCATAGGCGGCGCAGAGTCCGGGGCCGTTTCCGCACGCCGGCGCCTCAGGCGCCCCAGTAGGTGCTGCCCGCCCCGCCCGCGGGGGAGAACCGCGATGTCAAATAGTCGCTATTCCTGCGGCACTCGACATACGGTGGGCTAAGCCGACAAATGAATACTCTCAAGGCGCCGGGGTACGGGAAGACTGAAGAACACCTCGGGAAGGTGCCACGCAGGAACCACCGATAAAGGAGCAATCTGTGCGGGAAGCAAGCTTCAACAAGAGCGTTTCAGCAGACGACGATCTGGCCGTGGCGCCCGACGGATTCGATCCGGCCCCGGCCGGCCTGACCGGCTCCTCCGCCGTCGAAGCGACGGGCTCAGCCTCCGAAACCACCGGTTCAGCGGACGAGGGGCCCGCGGAGGAAGTCAGCGAAACGCCGGAAGTTTCCGAAGCAGGCGACATCACATACGATGAGCAGTTCTATCCGGCCCGTCCCAAGGCGCTGAGGCCCATCGCCCGCCGTCGTCAGTTCTTCGCCGACCGCCCATCGCTCGAGTTCGACGGGCGCAACGCCGCCTACGTCGAGTGGCTGCGGAACCAGGCGATGCTGGGGGACGCGAACGTGATGGCGCGGCAGCTCTCCGGGCAGGCCAGCATGTGGCAGAACTCGTATGCCCACCCCAACCCGCGGGCCGCCGTGGAACGCGCACCCGTCTGGTTCACCGCCTACCCACTGTCCTTCATCACCCGCCCGGGCCAGTCCTTCCTCTCGGCCCTGGGGGATCCTGAGTTGTGGGACGCGTTCCGGGAGATCGGGATCCGGGGCCTGCACACCGGCCCCGTCAAGCTCGCCGGCGGCATCAGCGGCTGGTCCCAGACGCCGAGCGTGGACGGGCACTTCGACCGCATCAGCATGGCCATCGACCCGGTGTTCGGCACCGAGGACGAATTCCGCAAGATGTGCGAGGTGGCCGCCGACCATGACGGCACCGTGATCGATGACATCGTTCCTGGCCACACCGGCAAGGGGGCCGACTTCAGGCTCGCCGAGATGAACTTCCGCGACTATCCCGGCATCTACCACATGATCGACATCCCGGAAGAGGACTGGCACCTGCTGCCCGACGTCCCCGCGGGTGAAGATTCGGTGAATATCAGCCCGGACGCCGAGCAGGCGCTGCAAAAGGCCGGCTACATCATCGGCCGCCTGCAGCGCGTGATCTTCTATGAACCGGGCGTCAAGGAGACCAACTGGAGCGCCACCCGGCCCATCGTGGACACGGCCGGCAAGACCCGCCGCTGGGTCTACCTGCACTACTTCAAGGCCGGCCAGCCGTCCATCAACTGGCTGGACCCGACCTTCGCGGGTATGCGCCTGGTGGTCGGCGACGCCCTACATTCGCTCCTCGACCTGGGCACGGGCGCACTCCGGCTGGACGCGAACGGATTCCTGGGTGTGGAGAAGAGCGCCGAGGAACAGCCGGGCTGGTCCGAAGGGCACCCGCTGTCCGAGGCGGCCAACCAGCTGATCGGGTCAATGATCCGCAAGGTGGGCGGGTTCTCGTTCCAGGAGCTGAACCTGACCATAGACGACATCAAGGCCACGTCGGAGGCGGGCCCGGATCTTTCCTACGACTTCGTGACCAGGCCGGCGTACCACTACGCGCTGGTGACTGCCGATACCGAATTCCTGCGCCTGACACTGCGGCTGGCCATGGACATCGGCGTCGACCAGGCATCACTGGTCCACGCCCTCCAGAACCACGACGAACTGACCTATGAACTGGTCCATTTCGCCGCGGGCCACAAGGACGACGTGTTCGAACTCAACGGCCAGGAACTCACGGGAGCCGAGCTTGCCGAGCACGTCCAGCAAACCCTGCGGGAGCGGCTGACGGGTCCGGACACTCCGTACAACGCGCTGTTCACCACCAACGGCATCGCCTGCACGACAGCGAGCTTCATCATGGCGGCCCTCGGCATCCAGGACCCGGAGAACCTCACCGACGAACAGCAGGCGCAGGTCCTGGACGTCCACATCCTGCTGTCCATGTACAACGCCCTGCAGCCCGGTGTCTTTGCCCTCTCCGGCTGGGACCTCACCGGCGTGGCCGCCCTGGACCGCCAGAAAGTGCGGGAGCTCACCGCGCAGGGCGACACCCGCTGGATCAACCGCGGCGCACACGACATCATGGGCACCAGCCCAGAGGCGACGGCTTCATCCTCCGGCATGCCGCGTGCCCGCAGCCTCTACGGCCCGTTGCCGGACCAGCTCAAGGACCCGGATTCCTTCGCCCGGCGGCTGCAGAAAATCCTTGCCGTGCGGGAACAGAGCGGGATCGCCACCAGCGCCCTGCTGGACGTGCCGGAGGTTTCCCAGCGCGGCCTGCTGGTCATGGTCAACCGGCTGGGGGACGGGAACCTCCAGGCCACCGTGCTCAACTTCTCCGGCCAGGACATCGCGGGCAGCATCCAGTCAACCCACCTCGTTCCCGGCAGCAGCGTCCATGATCTCTTCAGCGGCGAGGCCGTGGGGCAGGTCGATGACCTGCACAGCTTCTTCCTGGAGCTGGGCGCCTATCAGGGCACGGCGCTGCTCCTGAAGGAGGGCGAGAAGGACGACGACGGCGACGCCGAGTGAGCCGGCCCGGCCCGGCCCGGTTCTCCTGACCAACACTTGAATACGGAAGCCCCGCACCTCCGTCATGAACGGCGGTGCGGGCTTCGGTGGCCAAACCTCCGGTGTCTGGCGTCCGGAATCACTTAGCCGACCGGATGGCCATGGCTGCAGCTACTTTCTCCGGGCAGGACCTCGTGTCCCTGGATGCAGGTCACCGTTGGCGGCGGCGGCGATTCGTGGGCGATAAAGAACAGGCTGCTCTTGCCGTGGCTGATGCCGGCGTCTTCGCGCTGGAGCCAGGAAGATCGGTGAACGCCCGGCTTCGGCTCCTCTCCGTGTCCGTGCGAGGCATGCCTGAATGGATTCCTGACCACGGTGACCGCGACCTTTCCAAACTACCGTCCCTGCTTCTGCAGTGATTCGCCGGTGCATCGAGTATAGGAGGGCTGTGCCTCGGGAGACAGGCTCGATAAACAACCTGCGCCCCTTCGCCCAGCCCGGGATGAACCCGAGTGGTGATTCCGCTCTCGGATGGATACTCAATTTGCCGTACGATTCGTGTCATATGCGGTTGTTCTGTGTCCGAAACGGCCAGAGCGCCATTGAGAAATTAGTTCGGTGCCTCGCCTCCGGCGGACCCCTGTGGTTCATTGACGGGCAAGCAAGCTGCTGGGCGCATCTGATGCTGGGGGGCGGATGAAGACAGGCATGAGCCGAAAGGCTGATCTTCCACGCGGGAGACAGGGCTCGCGGGGCCTGCTGTGGAGCATGTGGGTGCTGTTGGGCCTGTATCTGGCGGCCCTGATGCTTCATGAAGAGGGACTCCTGCCGCGCGTCGACGTCTGGCTTGGAGTGCCGGCAGGGTGGGCTCCGGTTGCCGTGGCCTGGCTGGCTGCCTTCCGGGCGAAAGCACGGCTGCCGCTTGTTTTGGTGGCAATGGCCCTGACCGCATACACAACCGGGAGCACCTTCTACGTTATCGCTCTCTCGGAGGGCACTGCGCTGCCCTTCCCGTCTCCTGCGGATGCTAGCTACCTGCTGTTTTACCCGCTGGTGCTTGGCGGACTGTTCGCCTACCTGCTCTCCCTGCGCCAGAGGCTGGCAAGTTCGGTGCTGCTGGACGCCGTCGTCGGCTCCCTCGGCGCCGCATCGGTCCTGGTTGTCCTGCTCGCCCCGTTGCTGTCGGCGGCCAGTTCCTTTCCCACGCTGGCGACGGCAGTGGCCATTGCCTACCCATTGTTGGATCTCATCGTCCTGGCGGTGACCGCAGGAATGGCAGCGGTGCCCGGCCTTGCCACGGCCCGCAGCGGGGCAACCCTGATGCTGGGACTTATCGTGTTCGCAGTGGCCGATGCCTTCTACGCTTTCAGGCTGGCCAACGACACCTATCAGCTGGGCACGCCACTCGATGCAGGATGGACGGCAGGACTCTGCCTCATCGCAGCCTGGGCCGACGGTTTCGCCCGGCAGGAGGAAAGGGCCGAGGGTGCCAGCGAAGGCTCGTGGACGCCGGCCGTTCCGATGGTTGCCACGGCCGCAGGGGCCGGGGTGCTGATCGTGGGCACAGGCATTCCCGTGCCGGGACTCGCCGTCGCCCTTGCCGCCGCAACGCTGTTGTCCGCGGGTATCCGCACCCAGCTGGCCTTCCGCAAGCTTGTCACGCTCGCTGAGGTGCGGCGCCAGTCGCGGACGGACGAGCTGACGGGGCTGCCGAACCGGCGCGCGCTGTACGCCGATGCCCCCGAGTTGCTCAGCGCAAGGCCGGGAATAGAGTGCGCCTTTCTGCTGCTGGACGCCGACCGGTTCAAGGAGATCAATGACAGCCTGGGCCACGACGTGGGCGACAGGCTGCTGATCCAGGTCAGTGAACGGCTCCGCCGTTGCCTGCGTCCGGGGGACCTGATTGCCCGGCTGGGCGGAGACGAGTTTGCCATTCTCCTCCTCGACACCGGCCAGGACGAGGCTGTCCGGATCGCTGACCGGCTGCGCGCCGCCCTGAGTGAGCCGCTGACCCTGAAGGGCATTGCCGTGCAGGTGGGCATCAGCGTCGGCATCGCTTTGTTCCCGGAACAGGGCGAGGACCTGAAGACGCTGCTGCGCAAGGCGGACACGGCCATGTACCGGGCGAAAACTTCGCGCAGTGGGCACCACGTGTACGCCAGCGAGGACCAGAACCCGGGGGAGGAGAGGCTGCGGATGCTGCAGGAGTTGCGCGCCGCCCTGGCCGAGGACCAATTGGTGCTGCATTACCAGCCGAAGGTGGACGCTGTGACAGGCGACGTGAAGGGCGTGGAGGCCCTTGTCCGCTGGAACCACCCCCGGCGCGGGCTGCTCGCACCCGACTCCTTCCTTCTGCTCACCGAGGAAGCGGGGCTCATGAACGACCTGAACAGCAGGGTGCTCACCCTGGCCCTCGACCAGGCCGCCAGCTGGCACCGCCAGGGCCGTCCGATGACGGTGGCGGTCAACCTCTCAGCCAGCACGCTGATAGACGCGGAACTGCCCGAACGGATCGCCACGATGGTCAGTGCGCGGAACCTGACCGAGTCCGCCCTGATGGTGGAGATCACCGAGGACTTCATGATGCCGGACCGCAGCCGCGCCAGGGACATCCTGTCCCGGCTGCAGGACAGCGGAATCCAGATTGCCATCGACGACTTTGGCACGGGATACAGCTCCCTGGCCTACCTGCGCGACCTGCCCATCAACGAGCTGAAACTGGACCGCTCCTTCATAGCCCCGATGACCCACTGCCCGCGGGCCGCAGCCCTGGTGGCCTCCACCATCAACCTCGCGCACAGCCTCGGCCTGATCGTCGTGGCCGAAGGCGTGGAGGACAGGCCGGCCCTGGAGCAGCTCGGTGGTTACGGATGCGACCAGGCGCAGGGCTTCCACATCCTTCGCCCCGTGCCGGCGGCCGAGCTGGACGAATGGCTCTCGCCAGCCCGACTGGACAGCGGGCTGCCCTCCGCGTGACGTGCTCAGCCAGCAGCCGGCGATGCAGACGGAATGGACGACGGCGGGGTGTCCAGTGTGACGGTCACGGTACCGTCCGGGGCGATGGCAATCCGTCCGTGCTGGTAGTTCTGGACGGTGCCCGTTGCGGTGCCCCCCGCCGAGGCCGGAAGGGGGTCGGTAGTGGGGAAACCGAGCGGTCCCGCTTCAGCGCCGCTGTTCAGCCAGGCGGTGCGGTGTGAACCGGAGGAGAGGTGCGCACCCGTTGCGCGGGACCAGACGAGGTATCCGTTCCGGAAACCCTGGTAGCGCCCGCCGAGCCGGGTGGCGAGTTCATTTGTGGTGGCATGCCCAAGGGTGCGGGCAGAGTTGAACTTGGCGCCGATGGCGCCGGCAACAATCCGCGCCCCGGCCTGGGCGGTCCACGTGATGGTGCCGCCCTGGAAGTTCTGTGCCGCGCCGCCGCTGAAGGCGTACTCATCCGACGTCGGGTACCCGAGCACGCCGCGCTCGTAGCCTGACCCGGCCCAGGCGGCGAGGATTCCGCCCTGCGTGATGTGCGCCCCTGTCGCTGGGGACCAGTGGATCCGGCCGCCCTGGAAGCCTTGGTAGGCGCCGCCGTTCCTGAGTCCGCGCCCTTCATCCGACGTCGGGTAGCCAAGCCTGCCGTCCTGCGCGCCGCCGGCAGACCATTTGCTGCGGATCGCGCCGCCGATCGTGTGCGCACCGCCGGCAGCTGACCAGTAGATGGATCCGCCGCGGAACACCTGGTACGCCCCGCCGCTGCGCAGCCCGGTCACCTCCCGGGAGGCTGGGTTGCCCAGCCAGCTGGCAGGTTCGCCGGTCCGGGCGTACTTGGCAGTGATGGCGCCGAACGGGTTGCTCGAATACGGCGTGAACACGTCATCCACCGCGCCCATGATGATCCGGTCTCCCGGCCGGCTGGTCCGAAGCAGGCGCGTGACCGTGGCCAGGCTCGTGGAGACGCACCCGGCGCTGGGGGCGCGGCCGGCGTGGAAGAAAATAGCGTACGAGGCGCCGAGGACGGTCTTGGAGTCCGGCGGCCGGTTGTAGTTGATGACGGCGGCCTGCTCGTAATAGCCCTGGTTCATGAAGGTCCAGAGGTTCTCGTCGGCGTCGCCGCCGGCGCCTTCAAAGTACTGGTTGTAGTTCCGGTTCCATTCACCGCCCCAGCGGGACCGGGAGTTGATCCTGTAGTACTTCAGTGCGGTGCCGGGATTGCTGCGCCCCAGGGCCTCAGTAAAACTGAACGAGCCGGTGGGGGACCGGTAGGTGTCCTCCCATTCCCGGTTCTGCGCCGCGAACCCGTACTGTCCGCCGTAGCCCCAGTCCTGCCACTCCTGGACGTAGCGGCTGCCGGAACGGACGCAGCCGGTGATGGTGAGCAGGCTGGTATTGCGCGTGGTGGCCGTGGCGAACGTGACCCTGTTCGCCCCGAAACCGGAAAATTTCGTCTGCCCGGCGCTGAGCCTGGCGCAGGGGTTGTAGACCTGCGCTGACGCGTTCGCCCGCGGGGCCAGGGCCACAGCCCCCGCCGGAACGGCCAGTGCGAGAAGGGCGGCGACAAGGACTTTCAGAACAGCCACGGCGGAGACCTTTGCCTACGGCGGCGGCCGCATCCCCCCGCGGACGCCATCCGGACACGAGCATATCGCTGATCAGTCCCGCAGGCCGCCCAGCCCGCTGATCAGTGCCTCCAGGCCAAGGCTGAAGGCGACGTCGGCCGGCCGTTCGTGGCCCTGCTCGGCCAGGCTCCGGACGGCGCCCGTGAAGCTGGGCGTCGCTTCCGCCATGGTCCCGGGGTCGAAGATGTCCGCCGGCGCCGTGACGTCATAGGCCGAGCCGAAGATGAAGGATTCCAGCGCGACGATGGACGAGACGATCCGTTCCTCGGGAAAACCGGCGTCGCGGAAGCCGGCGCTGACCGTCTCGTACATGGCCAGGGTCTGCGGCGCGTCGGTCACGGGCAGCACGGCAATGACCGGTATCAGCGGGGTGTGCTGGGAGAAAACGTCGCGGTAGCTCCACGCCCACTTCCGCACGGCGTCCTCCCATGGTCCGCCGCCGAAGGCCGAGACGTCCACGAGTGATGCCAGGTGGTCCTCCACCAGCAGAAGAACGTCCCGCTTGGATTTCACGTGGTTGTAGAGGGCCGACGGCGCCACGTTCAGTAAGCGGGCCAGTGCGGCCATGGTGAGGCCGTCGTACCCCTTCTTTTCAATAAGCCGCAGCGCGGCTTCCGTAATGCCGCCCTTGTCCAGCACGCCTCCCACGGGGCGCCCGGCGCGGCGCCGGCTGCCCTGTCGGTCTGTTGCTGAGCCAGCCGTTGCTGAACCGGCTGTTGCTACGGCTGGTGTTGCCGGCATGGCTGACCTTTCTGCGGTTGGACGTCCTTTCGCATTATTCCATCAGCCTCTTCCGCTCCCTCGTCAAAGGCTCTATAGTTCTTATAAATGAATGGCATTCATTTAGTGGTTCGCATCACTCGCGCGGCCACAGAGAAAGGACATCATGCTGAATCTTGACCGCGACGTAGTGATCGTCGGCGCCGGCCCCTCCGGCCTCACCGCTGCCCGCGAACTGAAAAAGGCGGGCCTGACGGTCGCCGTACTCGAAGCCCGTGACCGCGTCGGCGGCCGGACGTGGACCGACACGGTGGACGGTGCCATGCTCGAGATCGGCGGCCAGTGGGTATCGCCGGACCAGACCGCACTGCTGGCCCTGCTGGACGAGCTTGGCCTGGACACCTACTCCCGCTACCGCGAGGGCGAGTCCGTCTACATCGGGGCGGACGGCGCGCCGGTCCGCTACACGGGGGACACGTTCCCGGTCAGCGCCACCACGGCTGCCGAGATGGACAAGCTCACCGCCCTGCTGGACGAACTGGCGGCACAGATCGGCGCCACCGAACCCTGGGCGCACCCCAAGGCGCGGGAGTTGGACACCGTCTCCTTCCACCACTGGCTGCGCCGGAATTCCGCGGACGAGGAAGCCTGCAACAACATCGGGCTGTTCATCGCCGGCGGCATGCTCACCAAGCCGGCGCACGCCTTCTCGGCCCTGCAGGCCGTCCTGATGGCCGCCTCCGCAGGTTCGTTCACCCACCTCACGGATGAGGACTTCATCCTGGACAAGCGGGTTATCGGCGGGATGCAGCAGGTCTCCCTGCTGCAGGCAGCGGAACTGGGTGCCGACGTCGTCCTTAATAGCCCCGTGCGTACCATCCACTGGGAGGCCGACGGCGAAAACGGCCACCGGGTCACCGCCGTCTCCGACCGGGCCACGGTCAACGCGCGCTTCGTGATCATGGCGGTGCCGCCCAACCTGTACTCCCGGGTCTCCTTCAACCCGCCGATGCCGCGCCGCCAGCACCAGATGCACCAGCACCAGTCGCTGGGCCTGGTCATCAAGGTCCATGCGGTCTACAGCACGCCGTTCTGGCGCGAGGAGGGCCTCTCCGGCACCGGGTTCGGCGCCGGCTCGCTGGTCCAGGAGGTCTACGACAACACCAACCACGGCGACACCCGCGGAACGCTCGTGGGCTTTGTCTCCGATGAAAAGGCCGACGCCGTCTTCGAGCTGGGTGCCGACGATCGCCGCCGCGCCATCCTGGAATCGGTCGCCGGTTTCCTGGGCGAGAAGGCCCTGGAGCCCGAGGTGTACTACGAATCCGACTGGGGCTCCGAGGAATGGACGCGGGGCGCCTACGCCGCGAGCTACGACCTGGGCGGACTGCACCGCTACGGCAGGGACCAGCACGCCGCCGTCGGCCCCATCTACTGGTGCTCGTCCGACCTCGCCGCCGAAGGCTACCAGCACGTGGACGGGGCGGTCCGCATGGGCCAGGCCACGGCGGCCCGCATCGCGAAGGCTGCCGCCGCGGCTGCCGCCGCGCACGGCGAGCCTGCGCTGGCGAACGCGACGGCCGCCGTCGTCTAACCCACTGGCCGCACCCGCACGCAGCGGCCGCACCCCATTCGATGAGGAATGACACTCCGGAGAGGCAATCCCATGAGCACAAAAGACCCCCGTCACCCAGGACACGCACAAAAGTCTGAGTGAAAAGGGCCTCAAGGCCGGATCCGTCGGGCTGGTCGGCGCCGTGGTGATCGGGGTGTCCTGCATCGCGCCGGCGTACACGCTCACCGCGGCCCTCGGGCCCACCGTGTCCGAGGTGGGCGTGCACCTGCCGGCGGTCTTCCTCGTGGGGTTCATCCCCATGCTGCTCGTGGCGCTCGGCTACCGGGAACTCAACAACGCAATGCCCGACGCCGGAACCTCCTTTACGTGGGCAACGCGCGCCTTTGGCCCGTGGATCGGCTGGATGGGAGGCTGGGGGCTGATCGCCGCCACCATCATCGTGCTGTCCAACCTGGCGGCGGTCGCCGTCGACTTCTTCTACCTGATGCTCGCCCAGCTGCTCGGCAATCCCGCGATCGCTGAGCTGTCAAAGAACCTGCCGCTGAACATCGCCACCACGCTGGTGTTCATCGCGGCGGCGTGCTGGATCTCCTACCGCGGCATGGAAACCACCAAGGGCGTCCAGTACGTCCTGGTGGGATTCCAGCTGCTGGTGCTGGGGTGGTTCGCCGTCTCCGCGTTCGTCCACGTGGCCAACGGGACCGCGTTCGACGCCACCGCCATCTCGCCGGACTGGTTCAACCCCTTCGCCATCGATTCCTTCTCTGCGTTCGCGGCCGGGGTGTCACTGTCGATCTTCATTTACTGGGGCTGGGACGTGACCCTGACCATGAACGAGGAGACCCGGAACCCGGAGAAGACCCCCGGACGGGCGGCCACCGTGACCGTCGTCGTCATCGTGGCCATTTACATGCTGGCGGCGCTGGCCACGCTGTCCTTCGCCGGCGTCGGGGAGGCCGGCCTGGGCACCGGCAATCCGGAGAACCAGTCCAGCATCTTCGCGGTCCTGTCCGGGCCGGTCATGGGGCCTTTTGCCATCCTCATGTCGCTGGCCATTCTGAGCAGTTCCGCCGCCTCGCTGCAGTCCACGTTCGTCTCCCCGGCACGGACGCTGCTGGCCATGGGCCACTACAAAGCCCTGCCGGATAAGTTCGGCAAGGTCAGCCCCACGTTCAAGTCGCCCAGCTACGCCACCATTGCGGCGGCTGTTGCCGCGGCGGCGTTCTACATCATCACCCGGACCACGTCGGAGAACGCGTTGTGGGACACCATCACGGCGCTGGGCATGATGATCTGCTTCTACTACGGGATCACGGCGCTCGCGTGCGTGTGGTTCTTCCGCGCGGTGGCCTTCACCGGCGCCCGGGCGTTCCTCTTCAAGTTCCTGGCTCCGCTGCTGGGCGGCGTGATCCTGCTGGTGATGTTCGTCAAAACGGCCTACGACTCGATGGATCCGGCGTACGGTTCAGGGTCCTCGGTGGGCGGCGTGGGCATGGTGTTCATTCTGGGCATGGGCGTCATCCTGCTTGGCGTGGTCAGCATGCTGGTAATGGCCCGGATCCGGCCCGAGTTCTTCAGGGGCAAGGTGCTGGCGCGCGGTCTGTGACTGGAAACTAAGCACACTTACCAATAGGGTGCTTACTAGGGCACTGACCCGGTTCAACTGAACGTACTGAGAACGTACTCGAGCAGAACGAGGTGACAGCATGACCGGCACGGAAAGCATCAGCAAGGTCACGGACATCATCAACGATTCCCATATCGGAATGTTCACCACGATCGACGGGCAAGGCGCCCTGGTCAGCCGGCCGCTGGCCGTCCAGGACGTGAAGGACGACGGCGACATGTGGTTCTTCACGGGGGAGGGGACCTCCCAGGTGGCCCACATCTCCGCCGATGCCAGGGTTAACGTGTCATTCGGCAAGCGCACGGAGTGGGTGTCGGTGGCGGGGACTGCTGAAGTGGTGCGTGACCGGGCCAAGATCCGCGAGCTGTGGAACCAGTCCGTCGAGGCCTGGTTCCCGGACGGTCCGGACACGCCCGAGGTGGTTCTGCTGCGCGTGGATTCCGACTCCGCGGAGTACTGGACCAGCCCCGGAGGCACGGCGGCGACGGTCCTGCAGTGGGTCAAGTCGAAGGTCACCCACAGCCGCATGGACGTCGGCGAGAGCGGGACCGTGGAACTGTAATTCCCGCTCCAAACTCCAACGCGGGGTCACTTAGCGCCGGGTCCGGGGGGCGGATTCGGCGCTAAGTGGCCCCGCGTTGCTGTTTCTAGGCTTCCCTGACCTTGAGGGGTTCGATCTTGCCCATGATGAACAGGTAGTTGGCGGCACCGATCAGCGACACTGCGCCGATCACGGCCAGCGGGGCGATGAACGATCCCGTCTGGTCGACCAGCACGCCGATCAGGATCGGAGTGAAGATGCCCGCCAGGTTGGACGCGAAGTTCTGCAGGCCGCCGATGGAACCCACGTGCCGGGAGCTTGGGGCCACATCGGCAGGCAGCGACCAGATGCCGGTGGCGGCGACGGTCAGGCTGGAGTAGGCCACGGAAAGCAGCGCGAGGGCCATCCATGCCTCTGGCACCAGGGCGGCGAACATGATGACTGAGCCGCCGGCCAGGCCGCCGGCGATGGCGGTTTTGCGGACCTTGGTCACGGAGGCGCCCGCCCGGACCGCGCGATCGGCCAGGTAGCCTCCGAGCCAGCCGCACAGCACCGCGCAGATGCCCGGGATGGCGCCAAAGAAGCCCAGCTTCAGGAGATCGAAGCCGCGTTCCTTCACCAGGTAGCTGGGGAAGAACGTGATGAAGAAGTAGATGGCGCTGTTCAGGCAGAAGAAGCCGAACATCATGCTGAGCACCGTGCGGTACTTGAAGAGGGACCGCCACGGCAGCCTGGCTGCGTCGGCATCATCGCTCGCCTCGTCACGGGCGCCGCCATCCCGGATGTAGGCCACCTCCGCGGCATTGGCTCCCCGGTGTTCGCCGGGGCTGCGGTAGTACTTCCACCAGGCTGCGGCCCAGATGACGCCGGCGACGCCGATGATAATAAATACCGCGTGCCAGGAGGTGAGGGCAACGATCAGGGTGACGATCGGCAGTGCGATCACGGCGCCGACGCGGGACCCGGAGTCCCAGATGCTAGTGGCGAAGGCACGCTCCCGGACAGGGAACCACGTGGCCACCACCTTGGCGGCGGTGCTGGGGGCCGGGCTCTCACCGACACCCAGGAGGAACCTGGCCGCGAAGAGCGACCAAAAGCTGGATGCGGCCGCTGTCACCATGGTGAAGACCGACCACCAGATGGCCGCCAGGGAGAACGACCGGCGGGGGCCCACCTTGTCCACGTACCAGCCGGCGGCGAGCTGGCAGAAGTCATAGGCCCAGAAGAAGGCGGCAAAGATGAGCCCCTGCTGGGTGGCGCTGAGCTCAAAGTCCTTGCCCATGAACGGCAGGGCGACGCTGAGGCTCGAGCGGTCGAGGTAGTTGATGCTGAGGCCGATAAAGGCGAGCCATATGATGACCCAGCGTTTGCGGGTCATTATCTGGCGGGGTGCTGTTGTGGATGACGTGGCGGCGGTCTTGCTTCCGAGCGCAGTCATGCGGGTCTCCTTCGACGTGAACATGGCTTCGGGTGCTGTGGGCACCGGCGGGAGGGAAAGACGCCGAAGAGATCGGCGCCAAATCATATAGGAATCTGGTTAATCATATAGATCTTGTGACGCGGATCAAGTAGCGGCCGAAAAAAGTTTCCGCGGGGACCCGGAGTGCGTGGCTTATGATTCCCCCAGCGAGTCCAGCCAGTCCAGAATCACGAGGTAACCGCGTGCCACCACGTCAACCGTCCGATACTTCCCGCGGAAAGGCGGCCGTCAGCGACGTCTATGCGTCCATGCGAGCTGCCATTCTTGAGGGGGACATGGCCCCTGGCGCCCGCATCAACATCGACGCGGTCTCACGCAGCCTCGGTGTTTCCCAGACGCCGGTCCGCGAGGTGCTCCAGCGCCTGGAAGGCGACAATCTGGTGGTCTACAGCCCCGGCCGCGGGTACAGCACCACGCCGCTGCTGGATCTGGCCGAGCTGCGCTCGCTGTTTGAATTCCGGCTCCTCGTGGAACCCTGGGCGGCCCGGGCCGCAGCCGTCGACCGGCTGGCCAATCCGGCGTCCGCCTTGGAGAGGGAGCTCGCCGTCTTCCGGGAAACCATGGGCGTTACGAAGGACCTGCGCCAGGATCTGGTGGCGCACGACACCCGCTTCCACGACACCATCCTGGCCGCCTCGGGGAATCCCGTGGTCCGGCACGCCTTCGCACAGACGCACTGCCATCTCCATACCTTCCGGCTTTATCCCGCGGATGTGGACGGCGCCATCACCGTGGCGGAGCATTCCGCCGTCACGGACGCCATCGAGGCATGTGATCCCGAGGCGGCGGAGGCTGCCATGACCCGGCATATCCGCAACTCTTTCGACAGGTTCGCCCAGGCGTTTGAGGGTGAGCTGGCCCCGCTGGAGGACGTCGGGCCGCCCGGGAAGCGGATCATCAAATAGGGGGGCCGATGCTTCGGCGCCGCCAGTCAAACCCCGGCCGCTGCGCCGGGGTTTTTCGTGCTTGGTCGGAGGGGTGGCTGGAACGCGAGGGCGGAAAGGCTATTGATTTGGATCACAGTTCCTATATGATTGCTGAAATTCATATAGGAAATCGCCAGTCCAGCCTCTGCCAGTCCGAACATCCGAAAGAAGCACCATGCCTTCCATCACCTCTATCAGCACCCAGGACGTCCGGTTCCCCACGTCTCTTGAACTCGACGGCTCCGACGCGGTCAACGTTGACCCGGACTACTCCGCCGCCTACGTGGTCATCCGCACCGACGCGGGCGACGAGGGCCACGGCTTCGTCTTCAGCTGCGGCCGCGGCAACGAGATCCTCACCGCCGCCATCGATGCCTACGCACGCCTCCTCGTGGGCCTGGACATCGACGAACTGATCCATGACCTGGGCGGCGCGTCCCGGCGCCTGGTCCACGACTCCCAGCTGCGCTGGCTGGGGCCGGAGAAGGGTGTGACGCAGATGGCCTGCGGCGCGCTGGTCAGTGCCCTGTGGGACATCCGGGCGCGCCGCGAAAACAAGCCGCTGTGGCTCCTGCTCAGCGATATGAGCCCGGAAGAGCTCGTGAGCGTCGTTGACTTCACGCACATCCGGGACGCCCTCAGCCCCGAGGAGGCGCTGGAGATTCTTCGGGCGGGCCAGGCTGGGAAAGCTGCCCGCATCGCCGAACTCACGGCTGGCGGATATCCGGCGTACACCACCTCACCCGGCTGGCTCGGCTACAGCGACGAGAAACTGGTGCGGCTGAGCAAAGAGGCCGCCGCGGACGGATTCTCCATGATCAAGCTGAAGGTAGGCGGCGACATCGGCGATGACCGCCGCCGCATGGCCCTCGCCCGCGAAGCCGTCGGCGACCTGCCGATCGCGATTGATGCCAACCAGCGCTGGGAAGTGTCCGAAGCGGTCGGCTGGGTCAACCAGCTGGCGGAATTCAACCCGTACTGGATCGAAGAGCCCACCAGCACCGACGACATCCTGGGCCACGCCGATATCCGGAGAGGCGTTGCACCGGTCCGGGTGGCCACCGGTGAGGCAGTCGCCAGCCGCATCGTGTTCAAGCAGCTGCTGCAGGCCGGCGCCATCGATGTCCTCCAGCTCGATTCCACCCGCGTGGCCGGCGTCAACGAGAACATCGCCATCCTCCTGCTCGCGGCCAAGTTCGGCGTTCCGGTCTGCCCGCACGCGGGCGGCGTGGGCCTGTGTGAACTGGTCCAGCACTTTTCCTTCTTCGACTACGCCGTCATCAGCCGCAGCCAGGAGGGCCGCATGATCGAATACGTCGACCACCTCCACGAGCACTTCGCCGAGCCCGTCCGGATCACCAACGGACGGTATGCCGCCCCGGTTCTCCCCGGCACCGGGGCCGAGATGCTGAGCGCTTCCCGCACCCGCTGGGAATTCCCGGCAGGCTCCGGCTGGCAGGAAGTGGGCAGCCGGGCTGCCGTCACCGGAGCAAACCTCGTTCCCGCGGGGGCCGCCCGATGACCGGCGCGGGTACCGACGCCGGGCAGCCCACCGCCGTCGTGGAGCTGGACGCGGCGGTGGAGTCCGCGCAGTCCGCCTTCGAAAAGGCCCGGGCGGCGGATCCGGCTACGCGGGGGGCCTGGCTTGAGGCCGTGGCCATCGGCCTGGAACAGGACGCGGCCGCGCTCGTGGAGATCGCCGCCCGGGAAACCCATCTGGGCATTCCCCGCCTGAAGGGTGAGCTCAGGCGCGCGGTCTTCCAGCTCCGGCTCTTCGCAGCCGAGATCCTGCAGGGCGAGCACTTCGACGCCACGATCGACCACGCCGATCCCCACTGGGGCATGGGGCCGCGGCCGGACTTGCGGCGCTACAACGTTCCCCTCGGCGTCGTAGGCGTCTTCGGAGCGTCCAATTTTCCCTTCGCGTTCAGCGTGATGGGCGGGGACAGTGCGTCGGCTCTCGCGGCCGGCTGCGCCGTTGTGCACAAGGCGCACGACGGACACCGCGGGCTCGCGGCCCGCACCGCTGAGACGGTGACCTCCGCGCTGGACGCTGCCGGGGCGCCGTCGGGCCTGTTCTCCCTGGTTACCGGACGGCGGGCCGCCGAAGCGCTGGTGGACCACCCGCTGGTCAAGGCCATCGGCTTCACAGGCTCGACGGCGGGTGGCCGGGCGCTGCTGGACCGCACCGCCGCGCGGTCCGAGCCCATCCCGTTCTTTGGCGAACTGGGCGGCATCAACGCCGTCTTCGTCACGCCGAGGGCCTGGGTGGGCCGCCGCGAGGAGATCCTCGCGGGCTACGCCGGATCCTTCACCCTCGGCATGGGCCAGTTCTGCACCAAGCCGGGGCTGCTGTTCGTTCCTGCCGCCGGATCCGTCGCAGGGCCCGGGGAGCTGCGCGGCGTCCTCGCCGGAGCGCTGGCAGGGTTCAGCCCGGCGCAGCTGCTGAGCGAACGGCTACATGGCGGCTACACTGACGCCGTCCGCCGGCTCAGCGGCACTGCCGGCGTGGACGTGCTGCTCGAGGGAGACTTCGCCGCGGCGCCAGCGCCCACGGTCCTGCGCACTACGGCCGATGCCGTGCGCAGCGATCCCGGCATCCTGCGGCAGGAGATGTTCGGCCCGGCCAGCCTGGTGGTCGAATACGAGGATGAGGATGAACTTCCCGCTCTGGCCGAACTGCTCGAGGGTCAGCTGACCACCACGCTGCAGGCCGAGGAGGACGACGACGTGGCTGAACTGGCCGCCCGGCTCACCGACATCAGTGGCCGGGTGCTGTGGAACGGCTGGCCCACCGGAGTCACGGTCAGTTACGCGCAGAACCACGGGGGTCCGTACCCGGCGACGACGTCGGCCACCACCTCCGTGGGGACGGCCGCCATCCGGCGCTTCCTGCGGCCGGTGGCATACCAGTCGTTCCCTGCGGCCCGGCTGCCGGAGCCGCTGCGGGACAGCAACCCGTGGAACGTGCCGCAGCGGGTGGACGGCGCCTGGCGCCGGCCACCGGGTGCTCCTGAGGGTGCGCTGTGAGCGCCGCCCGGGACGTCCTTCCGGAGGACGCGGACCAGGCGCTGCTGATTGGCCGGGTCTGGGACCCCGCCACCGGCGGTCCGCGTGTGGTGGCACTGAGCGGAGACTTCGCCGTCGACCTGACCCGCCTGGCCGGCACAGTGTCGGAACTGCTCGAACTGCCTGATCCCGCCGCCGCCGTCCGCGCGGCGCTCCGGGATCCGTCGCTGGCCGAACAGCGGTGGGTTGCCGCCGACGTCGTCGAGGCCTCGCTGGCGGGGGACACCGCCCGCCCGCATCTGCTCGCGCCGGTGGACCTGCAGGTCATCAAGGCCTGCGGCGTGACGTTCGTGGACAGCATGATTGAGCGCGTGATCGAGGAACGGTGTGCCGGCGACGCCGGGCGCGCGGCCGGGATGCGCGAGCTGGTCGGGCAGGCACTCGGCGGAAGCATCACCATGGTCCGCCCCGGGTCCCCGGAGGCGGCCGAGGCCAAGCGGATCCTGATCGCCGAGGGTCTCTGGTCGCAGTACCTCGAGGTGGGCATCGGGCCGGACCCGGAGGTGTTCACCAAGGCCCCGGTGCTGTCCTCGGTGGGCCTGGGTGCCGGGATCGGCATCCCGCAGTTCTCCTCCTGGAACAACCCGGAACCGGAACTGGTGCTGATCGCCACGTCCCGCGGCGAGATGGTGGGAGCCACGCTGGGCAACGACGTCAACCTGCGCGACGTCGAGGGCCGCAGCGCCCTGCTGCTGGGCAAGGCCAAGGACAACAACGCGTCCAGCGCCCTGGGGCCGCTGATCCGGCTGTTCGACGGCGGCTTCACCCTCGATACCCTCCGCGAGGAGGAGATCCTGCTCCGCGTCGAAGGCCCGGACGGCTACCGGCTTGAGGGGCGGAACACGTTGGCGCGGATCAGCAGGCCGTTCGAGGAGCTCGTGGCGGCCACCCGCGGCAGGCACCACCAGTACCCTGACGGCTTCGCCCTGTTCACCGGCACGCTGTTCGCGCCGACCCAGGACCGCGACGAGCCCGGGCAGGGGTTTACGCACAAGCACGGCGATGTTGTGACCATCCGGAGCCGCCACCTCGGCGCCCTCATCAACCGGGTGGGCGCGGCCGAGGAGCTGCCGGAGTGGACCTTCGGCCTGCGGCAGCTGTTTGGCTACCTCGCGCAACAGCGTCAGCCCGAGGGTGCAGCCACCGGCGGTGGCCAGATGCAGGAGTAGTCGTTGTCGTAGCCGCCGGAGACGTACTGCGTGAGTGAGACCTTGCCGCCGCCGGTCAGTGCGGCACTGGAACAGTTGCGGCTGGCCGCGGTCAGGGTCCTGGCCCCGGGCAGCCAGCTGGGGAGCGTGTACAGCGGGCTGGTTGCCGGAACAGTGCCGGCGATCTGGGCCCACTGGGTGGCGGTGGAGTAGATGCCTGCCTTCGCGTTGATGCTGCCGAAGAAGGCGACCATTCCCTCCAGGTCTGCCCGGTTGGCCGTCTTGTCGGCGGACCAGGAGTTGCCGGTTTCCACATCCAGCCACCACGTATAGCCTGACGGGTTGCTGATGCCGCGGATGTAGGCGTCGTCGTAGGCCTTGGCCCAGCCGTACATGTAGGAGCAGGCCGGGCCGACCTCGTTCGCTTTGCACTGGCCGTACGGGTTGAAGACCGCCGTTCCGGCATAGGTGTTGCTGGTGGGCCACCAGCTGCCGGCCAATCCGGGGTTTGCGGTGTTGACGTACAGCGCCACCTTGGGCTGTCCCGTGGTGCCCGACGAGGACCCGGCCCACGTCAGCTGGGTGGCGAGGCAAGGGTTCGTGGTGTTTGCGAGGCCGTTGTTGACCCCCACGATGCCGAAGGCCTGCCCCTTCGGCAGGGCCTTGCCGCACTGGGGCCAGGAAACATCGTTACCGACTCCCGCGGCGGCTGCCTGGGCCGGGACGGCCGGAAGCAGCAGCAGGACGGTGGCGGCCAGCACCGGTAGCCAACGGAAACGGGACAGAACGGATCGAGTAGCGGACATCATCGGCCTTCCTCTGGCGGCAACACAACGAAGCACCAGCATCGGTGCCGAAGGAGGCCGGGTCAAGAGGCCCCGCATCCGGGCCTGCGGTCAGCGGCCGCCCTTCCGGGTGTAGTCGGCGGCGTCGTAGTGTATCCGCAGTGCCGTGATCCTGCCGTCGCTGATGCTGAAGAATTCGGCGAAACGCACTGTCCCGCCGGGCATGCCGGCATCGTAAAGCGTTGCCGATCCGTCCGGTCCGTGGACTTCCTGGATGACATCGATCGCCGTGACATTGGCGATGAAGCCCTTGACGCCCTGGCAGAAGCCTTGGGCCCCTCTGCGCTTGCCGGCCAGCGGACCTTCAAACTCCAGGTCGTCCGCGAGGAGCGTTCCAAGCTCGCCGGCCGGATCGTAGGCTTCGATTCCTGCGCTCAGGATTCGGTAGTAGCGCTGCAGGACTTCGGGGGCTGCGTCGCTGAGAGTGGTCATCTGCCGGCCCCCTGCCAGCTGACGGGCAGCTCCTTGACTCCGTAAACGATGGTGCTGTCCATCCGTTCGAGGTGTGCTCCCGGAGTGAGGCTCAGTTCCGGGAGCCGGTCCAGAATGCCCTGCAGCGCGATCCTGGCTTCGAGCCTGGCCAGCGGGGCACCCAGGCAGAAGTGGATGCCGTGGCCGAAGGCGAGGTGCCTGTTTGGTGCCCGGCCGGCGTCGAACTGTTCGGGCCGCTCGAATTGGCGCCCGTCGCGGTTGGCCGAGCCAATCCAGGCCACCAGCGGCGCACCGGCCGGAATCCGGGTGTCGCCCACCGTGGTGTCAGCCGCAGCCACCCGGTACATCGACTGGACCGGAGAGCGGTAGCGCAGCACTTCTTCGATGGCTTGGGGGAGCAGGGGCGCTTCGGCGCGAAGCCGCTCCATCGCTCCCGGCGCTTCCGTGAAACAGAGGACGGCGTTGCCGATCAGGTTGGTGGTTGTCTCATTTCCGGCCACGAGCAGCAGGCTGCAGAAGCCCAGCAGCTCGGGCACGCTGAGTTTCTGCCCTTCGATCTCGGCCAGCAGCAGGTTGCTGATCAGGTCATTTCCGGGCTGGCGTCTGCGGTGTTCAATGAGGGCCAGGAAGTATTCGGTCATTTCCCGGTTGGTGGTGCTGTGGTCGGCGGTCCGGGCTCCGGTCTGCGTCTGGCTGACGATGACATCTGACCAGGTCTTGAAGCGGTCGCGGTCCTCGGCGGGGATGCCCATGAGCTCCGCGATCACGATGACAGGCAGCGGGTAGGCCAGCTCCTCGATGAGATCGGCCGATCCTTTCGGGGCAATTCCATCCAGCAGCTCCTCCGTCAGTGCCGAGATGCGCGGAGCAAGCGCCTCGACTGCCCTGGGCGTGAACGCCTGGGTCACCAGGGAACGCAACTGCCGGTGCCTGGGCGGATCGGCCGTGATCAGGCTCGCCGCGAAGAGCTGGCCTGTTTCGGACGGATCGTCCCCTCCCATTCTTGACGAGAAGGTGCCGTGTTCTGACAGAACCCGCTGGACGTCGTCGTACCGGAACACATGCCAGGTTCCGGACTGCTCGTCATGGAAGACGGGGGCGGATTCCCGCATCCTCTCGTAGTGCGGGAAGGGGTTCAGTGGTGACTCATCATCGCGTCGCAAGTCCATGGCTGGCCTCCCTGGGACACTGGCCCGTAGGAGCCGAGTCTATTCCGCGAAGGTGGCCGCCGTCAGTAGCGCGGGCGGGACATAAACCAACGGGACTCAGCCAAACATCCAGGCAGCCCCGAGCAGCAGCGGGACGGCAAGGGCAGACGTAATCACCGCCGTCGATTGCGCAAGGTTCTGGCCCACGCCGTACCGGACCGCGTAGAGGACCACATTCTGGCCGGTGGGAAGGATCGCGCAGGCCGTGACCACGAAGGTGCTGAACGTATCGAGGTGGAACACAAACACGGCCAGCAGCCATGCGAGGAGCGGCTGGACCCCCGACTTGAGGATCACCGCGAACAGCGTGGGGACGCGGTCCACCGTGCCCTGGCGCGGTGACAGGCCGTGGAGGGACATGCCGAAGATGATCAGCATCAAGGGAACCGTCAGCTGGGCAACCAGCTTCAGCGGATCCAGCACCAGTGCAGGAAGTTCAAGCCCGGCCGCGCTGACGATGACGCCGAGAATGGCCGCCACCGTGACGGGGTTGCGCAGGGGAGTGGTCAGGATGCTCCCCACAGACGCCCTTTTCCCCTCGGGATCGGTCAGGTCCAGGATGGTCAGCGCCACCGGGGTCACGAGCGCCAGCTGGAACAGCATGATGGGGGTTACGAACGTGGCACTGCCCAGGATGTACAGGGACAGCGGAACGCCGAGGTTCGTGGAATTGACGATTCCCGTGGCCAGCGCGCCGACCGTGGTGCGCCGGACGCCCCACCTGCCGACCGTCCCGCTGAGCGCGAACAGCGCCATGCAGCAAAGTGCCGTGACGACCGAGATGAGGCCGGTGGGGCTGAGGACTTCGGAGATGTGTCGTGAAGCGATCGTGGAGAACATCAGGCTCGGCAGCCCCACCATGAACGTCAGGGTGGACAGCACCTTGGTTCCGTGGGGGCCGAGCGCGTTCGTCCTGGCCAAAATGTAGCCGACAAGCAGGACCATGCCCACCACAAAGAATCCCTTTAAGACTCCATCCAAGCCGCTGTCCTCAATCGTTTTCTAGCCATTACGACGCCGGCCGGTCGGCGCTTATCTAAGACTACAGTTTTATTTAGTGCCGGATCGCGTTCGAAGAGACCCGGCCGTCCGGGGTGGCGGGTCAGTCCTTGGTGCCGCGCAGTCCCTGAAGGGCATTCCAGTAGAGGCGGCTGCACCGCTGCACGAGCTGCCCGTCCGGCATGCTTTCCACCGCCCGGAAATCCATGATTTCCCTGGAGTTGAACATGGCGTTGAACAGGGAGAGCGCGTAAGGAAGCTGGCTCCCGTCAATGTTGGCTTCCTCGAGCAGTTGCCGCACGGGCGGCCCCCATACCCGTTCAAGGGCGCGGGCGTGAGGTTCGCCCGCCCGCAGCCTCGTCAGGAACCCTTCGCGGGAGCGGACCAGAACCATGGCGGGGCCGTACTCGGCCACCACCTTAAGCCATTGCGCCATGGTGTCTTTGAAGCGGTCCATTCCATTGCTTTGCAGACCCCTCGTTGACTCGTAAAGCCCGTCGATGACGCTCAGCATGAACTTGCGGTGAAGCTCATCGAGCGTAGGAAAGTACCGGTAGGCAGTCGCCAGCGAGAGGCCCGCGCGTTCAGCCACGGCGGGCATGGTCGCCGAATCCGGGTCCTCGCGGAGCAGTTCGCCGACAGCCACAACGAGTTCCTGCTGGTTGCGGATTGAATCCTGCCGGAGGCGACGCTGCCGTGGCGCCGCTGCTGGCTTCATGCGCCTTGCCCCTCTGCCGGTTGGTGAACGGTGCGCTCCTAGGCCTGACCGCTGCCGGCGGCAGTGGCCAGCGATGCCAGCCCCTTCTCGAAGTCGCCGCCCACCATCTTGTCCATGTTCATGAACAGTGCAAAAACCTTGCCAATGCCCTTGTGCTCGCCTGTCATGGCCCAGGTGACGCGGGTGCCGCCGCCCTCCGGAACGAACGTAAAGATGGTGGGGTTCACTCCCGGGAACGGCTTGGTGAACTCCAGCCGGATCCGAATGACATCAGGTTCCTGCGACTCAACGATTTCCATGTTGCCGGCACCTGCCTTGCGGTTGCCGCTCCAGGCGTACTTGGCGCCGACGCCCGATTCCGCGCCGGAGTAGGTCCGCTTCATGTCCGGGTCCACGGCCTCCCACGGCGACCACTTGGGCCACTCGCGGAAGCTGTTGACCAGCGGAAACACGGCCGTGGCAGGGGCGGGGATGAC
Organism: Arthrobacter sp. NPDC056493; assembly: GCF_042795115.1. Lineage (NCBI taxonomy): Bacteria > Bacillati > Actinomycetota > Actinomycetes > Micrococcales > Micrococcaceae > Arthrobacter > Arthrobacter sp. NPDC056493. The sequence goes on from NZ_JBHTSL010000029.1 coordinate 34,507, forward strand.
TGTGCTGCGCGAGACTGAGTACGTTGACATGGCCCCATCCTAAGGCCGCGCCCCCAAACCGGCCCGCTGCAACCCGGGAGATGCAGCGGGCCGTTTTTTGCGGCCGCCGCTAGCTGTTGGCGGCGGCGTCGCCGGAGTCCTGCGGGCCGCCGCGCCCGCCGGGACCGCCGAAGCCCTCCTCGGTGCCGGTGACTGCGAAGTTTGCATTCAACAGGACGGTGGCACGGGTGCCGTCCGCCTTGGTGATGTGGGCTTCGTAGGTGGCGCCGTCGGCGTCCGTTTCCATCCGCTCGATGGTGGCGCCGGGCTGGGCGGCCTTGACGGCGGCCTCGACCTTGGCAGCGGTGTCGCCCGTCAGGATTTCCTCGGTCTTCCCGTTAGCCTGGTGCTGGCCGCGGGGGCCGCCGCTGCCACCGGCATCTCCGTAGCCAGCGCCTCCGTAGCCGCCCTGCGCGTTCGCCGACGTCGAGGACGCGGTGCTGCTGTCCGCCATGGCGGGGAGGGCCGCGGCCCCGATCGCCCCGCCCCCGACGGCGGCAGCAAGGACTATCCCCGCCGTCATCTTGTTGATTTTGGCCATTCTGAATCTCCTATTCTCCGGACCCGGCCGATGACCGGGCCGGCCGCTGGTGCGGCCTGGGAAAATAGTCCGATTCCGGTGTGTGATGCGGCTTCACCGCCGCTGTGCTGGGCCTGTGAACGACGCGGTGCCTGTGAACCCCGTTGTACCTGTAATCGGCGCAGGCCGAAGGTCTGCCGGGACGCCCGCGGCGGTTTCCGCGCAGTCCAGCGCCAGCCCGAGCCGCTCGACGGCGTGTGGATACCCGGGATCAGCGAGGGTCTTCAACGTCTCGGCCTCCCGGAGGGCTTTCACAAAAGCAGCGGTTTCGGGCCGCCGGACGTCCGCCAGGTCCGGGTAGCTGATGGCCAGTGCAGGGTCGAGTTCATAGCGCGCCCAGCGGCCGAGGATCTCATCATGCACGCCGGCGGCCACCCGGCACCGCGGGCCGTCCACCCGCCGGCGCCGCCGGGAGTCGTACCAGGAAAGCACCGCAGGGCTGCTGCGGTAGGCGGCAACGCCGCTCACCCCCGCCACGGCGGCCAGCGCCAGCCCGGCAAGTGGCGAAGCCACCGCGGGAATAAGCAGGGCCGGGGCGATCACCACCGCGCCGCCGAAAAGGTCCCAGAACAGCAGGTCCGGACTGTCGCCGTCGGACGTCCTTAAATGGTGGCGCACCACGAAAACCGTGCAGGCGACGGCGGCCACCAGCACTGCGCTCCAGAGGACCAGTTGCAGCAGCCCCAAGGGGGCGGCTTCGGAAACTGCGGGCACCACTGCACCTCCCAAGGACGGGCGCTGCCCGGCAATTCGGGCCGCAGTTAAATTGCATCGCCTGCGGAGGCGCCGGTCAATGGGCAGCGCCCGGTCAACGGGTGCAGCCAGGTCCCATGCGGCGAAGCCCGGGCGGCCCGGCGGTTTGCAGCTGCGGCCGTGCGGCGTAGCGTAGGCGCCATGCGACTCAAAATGTGCAGCATCCATGTCCAGGACCCTGCCGGGGCGCACTCCTTCTACACGGAGACCCTCGGCTTCGAGACTCTCATGGCCATGCCCGAGCGCAACCTCTTCATTGTCAAAGACCCGGGAGCGGCCGGCACCGTGGGCCTGCTGCTGGAGCCCAGCGACAACCCCATCGCCTCCGCCTACAGCAAGGGCCTGTACGACGCCGGGATCCCCGCCATCGTCTTCGGCGCACCGGACGTCAGGGCCGAGTATGAGCGACTGGCCGCCGCCGGCGTCCAGTTCCGTGGCGAGCCCGCGGAGGATCCCTCCGGGATCTCCGCAGTGTTCGATGACGGCTGCGGCAACTACATCCAGCTGCACCAGGACTAGCACTGCATGGACGCCGCCGACGCCCTCAACGAGATTGCCTTCTGGCTCGAGCGCTCCGCCGCGCCGACGTTCAAGGTCCAGGCATTCCGGAAGGCGGCCGGCGTCATCAGCGGACTGACACCGGAAGAGGTAGCGGAACGGGCCCGGGACGGCAGGCTCAAGCGGACGAAGGGGATCGGGGACACCACCTTCACCGTGATCCGGCAGGCTGTGGACGGCGACGTGCCCGACTACCTGGAAAAGCTGCGGCAGGGCGGCGCCAAACCCCTCGCCGCCGGGGGAGACGGGCTGCGCCCGCTGCTTCGCGGCGACCTGCACAGCCACAGCGACTGGTCCGACGGCGGTTCGCCACCGGAGCTGATGGCCGACGCCGCCCGGCATCTGGGCCGGGAATACCTTGCCCTGACGGACCACTCACCGAACCTCAAGATTGCCAACGGGCTGACTGCGGAGCGACTCAGCGAGCAGCTGGACGTGGTGGCAGGGCTGAACGGCGACGCCGACGGCGGCTTCCGGCTGCTGTCCGGCATCGAGGTGGACATCCTGGAAAACGGCGAGCTGGACCAGACGCCGGAGATGCTGGACCGGCTGGACGTGGTGGTGGCCAGCGTGCACTCCAAGCTCCGCTCGGACCGGAGCACCATGACGGAGCGGATGCTCGGCGGCATCTCCGATCCCCACACCAACGTGCTGGGCCACTGCACCGGCCGCCTGCTGCAGGGGTCCCGCGGGACCAGGCCCGAGTCCGAATTCGATGCCGGGCGGGTCTTTGCGGCCTGCGCGGAAGCCAATGTCGCCGTCGAAATCAACTCCCGGCCGGAACGGCAGGATCCGCCGGACAACCTGATTCAGCTGGCACTCGGGGCCGGCTGCCTGTTCAGCATCGACAGCGACGCCCACGCCCCGGGCCAGCTCGACTTCCTGCAGTACGGCGCCGAGCGGGCCGAACGCAACGGTGTTCCGGCCGAACGGATCATCACCACGTGGCCGCTGGACCGGCTCCTGGAGTGGCTGAACAGCAGGAACTAGCGGCGGAGCGCCCCGGCTAATAATTTAGTAAGCATCATGACTATCCATGAACGGAGTGGTACACCTTAATTGTTCCGTCGAGGAACCCCGGCGGACCCGTCTCTCCTTGCGAGGTGCACCATGACCGCTATGAATCCGGCGAACCATCTGGACGAGCTGGGCCACCGGACCCTGAGAAAAGTGCGCGGCCGCCTCATGCCGCTCATCGTGCTGCTCTACTTTGTGGCGTACCTGGACCGCAACAACGTCGGTTTCGCCAAGCTGACCATGAGTGCGGACATCGGCCTCAGTGCAGCGGCCTACGGCCTCGGCGCGGGCATGTTCTTCATCGGCTACGCGCTGCTGGAGATCCCCAGCAATGCCGGCATGTACCGGTTCGGCGCACGGAGGTGGATCGCCCGCATCCTGATCTCCTGGGGCATCTTCGCCACGGCCATGGCACTGGTGAACGGGGAGACCACCTTCTACGTCATCCGCTTCCTGCTCGGCGCGGCCGAGGCCGGCTTCTTCCCCGCCATCCTCTTCTACCTGACCCTGTGGTTCCCCGCCCCGCAGCGTGTGCTGGTGCTGGGCATCTTCATCCTCGCCCAGCCGGTCTCCAACGCCCTCGGCGCCCCGGTGTCAGGCCTTCTGCTCCAGATGGAAGGCGTCGCCGGCCTGCACGGGTGGCAGTGGCTGTACATCATCGAAGGCATCCCGGCCATACTCCTCGGGCTGCTCACTCCGCTCCTCATGACGGACAAGCCAAGCCACGCGCACTGGCTGGCCGCGGACGAACGGGAATGGCTCACCCGGACCATGGACGAGGAACTCGCGCACAAGCAAAAGGGCCAGCCGCACCACTTCCTCGCCGGCCTGAAGGATCCCCGCACCATCGCCTACTCGGCCCTGTACTTCGGGCTGGTCTGCGGAATCTACGGCCTGGGCCTGTGGATGCCCACCATCGTGGCCGCACTGGGCAAGTTCAGCACCACCCAGGTGGGCTTCATCGTCGCCATCCCGTACACCATCGCCGCTGTGTTCGTTTATTACTGGGGCCGGCGTTCGGACCGTACCGGCAACCGCGTGCTGCATGCCAGCATCAGCATGGTGATGGCCGCCGTCGGCCTGGTGGCTGCCGGCAGCCTGGTGCAGGTCAACGCCATCCTGGCCCTGATCGCCCTGACCCTGGCGGCGATGGGCATCTACTCCGCCATCGCCCCGTTCCTGGCGATGCCGTCCACCGCGCTGGTGGGAGCCGCAGCGGCGGCCGGCCTGGCCATGGTGAATTCGCTCGGCAACCTGGGCGGCTTCGTGGCGCCGTACATCGTCGGTGTGCTCAACGATGCCACCGGCGACAACCGTTCCGGCCTGGTCTTCCTGGCCGCCTGCCTTGCTGTTACCGCCGTCGCCACCTTCCTGTACGCCCGCCGGCGCCCGGAAGGCCACGTCAAGCCCGGCACGCATGCGGCCGTGGGTGAAGAAGCCGTGGCGGCCGACGAGTTCGGCGACAGCAAGTACTAGTCCGACGACACCAATCACTAGAGGGGATCACCGAGATGACGCACCACGACACGTTCCCGGCTGAACGCACCGCGGTGCTGACCGGGGCCGCTTCCGCACGGGGCATTGGGCGGGCGACGGCGGAAATGCTCGCCAGCGGGGGCTGGTCCGTGGCCATCCTCGATATCGACGGCGATGCGGCACGGCGCGCGGCGGAGGACATCTCCTCCGTGTACGGCGTCCTGGCCAGGGGTGTGGGCGCCGACGTCTCCGACCAGGCCACCGTGAACGCCGCCATCGACGAGGTGGAGGCCAACATGCCGCCCATCGTGGCGCTCGCGAACCTGGCCGGCATCAGTTCGCCCACGGAGTTCATGGACGAGACGCTCGAGGCCTGGGAGCGGGTGTTCCGGATCAACATGACCGGAACGTTCCTGGTCACCCAGCGCGTGCTCCGCGGCATGATCGAGCGCAGGCTCGGCCGGGTGGTCAGCGTCTCGTCCATCTCCGCGCAGCGCGGCGGCGGCACCTACTCCAAGGTGGCGTACAGTTCGTCGAAGGCAGCCATCATCGGCTTCACCCGGGCGCTCGCGCGGGAGATGGGGCAGCACAACATCACCGTCAACTGCATCGCCCCGGGCCCCGTGGACACCGATATCATGGGCGGCACGCTGACCGACGAACGCAAGGCCGACATGTCCCGGGACATCCTCGTGGGCCGCGTGGGCACTGTCCGCGACATCGCCGCCCTCATGGCGTTCCTGATGGGGGAGGACGCCGGCTACATCACCGCCGCGACCTACGACATCAACGGCGGCCTGCAGATCTCCTGACGGGCTGCCCCTGCCGGGTTGTCCAGACGGGGAGGCTGACTGGGTGCCCTGCCTGGGGGTGGCTCAGGCTGCCGCGGGGCTGGGCGACATCTCGGCGGCCTGGCGCAGCGCCTCGATCATGCTGCGCACGTCCACGATGCCCTTGCCCGCGATGTCGAAGGCGGTGCCGTGGTCCACGGACGTGCGGATGACGGGCAGGCCCACGGTGATGTTGACGCCGGCCTCGATGCCGAGGACCTTGATGGGTCCGTGGCCCTGGTCGTGGTACATGGCCACGATGAGGTCGTAGTCGCCGCGCCCGGCCAGGAAGAACGCCGTGTCCGCCGGGAGCGGGCCGCGGGCGTCGATGCCGTCGGCCTGGAGCTTCTCGACGGCCGGGGTGATCTTCTCGGCCTCCTCGCCGTAACCGAAGAGCCCGTTCTCGCCGGCGTGCGGGTTGATGGCGCACACGCCGATCTTCGGGTTGGCGATGCCGGCACGCTGCATGGCTTCGTGGCCGCGGCGCACGGTCCGTTCCACCAGGCCGGGCTCGATCCTGTTGATGGCATCGATGAGGCCGATGTGCGTGGTCACGTGGATGACCTTGACCTTGGGCGTGGACAGCATCATGGACACTTCCTCGATGCCCATGAAGTGCGCGAGCAGTTCGGTGTGGCCCGGGTAGATGTGTCCGGCCTTGTGCAGGGCCGCCTTGTTCAGGGGCGCCGTGCAGATGCCCTGGACCTGGCCGGCCATGCCCAGCTCGCACGCGATCCGGATGTAGTGGTAGGCCGCGTTGCCGGCCTCGGCGGACTCCTGGCCCCAGGGCAGGTCGGCGGAAAGCAGCTTCGGGTCGATCACGTTGATCCGGCCGGCGTCGAAGACAGCCTCACCCACGGTCTCCACCTCGACGATGTCCGCCTCCACGCCCAGCGCCTTGGCGCCCAGCTGCAGCCGGTGCACGTCGCCGATGACCACCGGGCGGCAGTCGCGGTAGGCGTTCCCGTCGAGAAGGGCACCCACGGTCACCTCGGGGCCCACGCCGGCGCCGTCGCCCATGGTCACGGCGATGAAGGGCCGGGTGTCCTGTGCGGTTGCGTTCACTGCAGATGTCATTGGTGCTCCAGGTGTGTGGGAGGGATGGGAAGGGCTGTTGGAAGACCGGAGGTCTTTGATGACTGAGTAAAGCTGGGCGAGGGCGTCGTTGTCGCCGAAGCTGCCAGGCTTGGTGCCTACCAGCCGTCCGTCGTCGGAGAGGCTCACCACGGCGCCGTGCTGTACTGACGCGAGCGGGGTAAGTGAGCGGACACCCAGGGCGTCGAGTACCTCGCGGGCCGTTTCGCCGCCGGTGAGAATCAGGTCTGCCGCCGGCCCGGGACCTGCCGCCGCCGCGGCAACCAGTTCCGCCAGGTTCCGCACGATCCTGCCAGACTCCTGCGGATTGACGACGCCGGCGCTGACAGTAACGGCTGCGGGTTTGCCTGCCGCCAGCAGCAGCTGCGCCTCGCCGAGCCTTGGGCGGAAATCCTCCGGACGCTTCAGCTCGTCCGGAGCAATGTGCAGGGCGGTGAAGCCGCAGGCTTCCAGGTTCCGCAGCTGCGCCGCGGCCTGTGCCGAGGCGGAGCCGACGGCGGCCAGCACCGGCCGGGGTGCGCCCGCCGACGTCAGGCCATCTGACTCCTGTTTTTGCGCGTTCCGCGCAGAGTTGCTGCCCAGTTTCGCCGCTAGGAGCAGGGCCATGCCGCCGGTCCCGGCCAGCACGATGCGCCGTCCGCCGGCCCTGAAGTCCAGTTCCAGCAGCGCGTCCGCGACGGCCTCGAGGTCGGCCGGAGTCTCGCCGTCGACGATCACGGCGGCGGGAGTGGCCCCCGAAGCTGCACCGGTAAGGGCCTCCGTCAGAAAGTCCGCCAGTCCGCCCGAACGCACCGCGGACAGCCCCGCAAGCCGCACCGCAGCGCCCGGGCCCAGCAGTTGCGCAATCTCCGCGGGCGGGGCGGTTGCCTCTGCCCGCCAGAGGTCGGTGCGGTCCAGCCGGACGCCGTCGGCAAAGGGCCGGCCGCCGGCCACTGTCCGGTTCAGCTGGGGGAGTGCGCCGGCCACCACAACGTGGTGGCCGAGAGCTGAAAGTGCCGCGAGTTCCGGGCCTATGTTGCCCCGCCACAGGGAATCGATTTTCTTGAACAGAACGCCTGCGCTGTCTGCAGTGGTGCTGCCGAAGACGGCTGCCGAAACCGTGGCTGCGGACTCCGGGGCGACAGCCCGCGAGTGCGTGTCAACCACCATAACCTCGGGGCGGCTGGCGGCGTCTGTGCGTTCAGCAACCGTGCCCGCCTCCGCGGCGGACAGGAGGAGCCGTGTGTCCAGCCCCTGGGCCGCAAAGCATTGCCCTACTTCTGCTGCGCCGGAAAAGTCATCGGCCTGGATGAGGACTGCAGTCACGTCGTCCTCCCTTCTTCTATGAATCAAGCTTCTGTGGATCAAGCTTCCGTGGATCGAGTAGCACCATGATGGCATGCCTGCGCGAATTGCGCTAGACCGGTTGCGCATTTCGCGCAGAGGTGGCAGAGTGATGCACGTAACACGGCGAGGCCATCCGGCCGCCAGCCGTCCCATTCAACCGAGAGGTCAACGATGACCGTTCTTCCTCAAGGAAGTGAGATCTCACGGCGCCGCCTCCTGCAATTTGGCGCAGCCGCCGGATTTCTCCTGGGCACAGGCTCCCTGGCCGGGTGTGCCGGCCCCACGGGCCTGCCGGGACCCAGCACCCTGACGCTGGCCCTCAACAGGTCCCTCGTCAGCCTGGACAACAAGCTCAACCAGTTCGACGCCGCCGTCACCGTCCAGCGTGCCGTGCGGCAGGGACTGACCGCCATCGGCCCCGAAACCAAGCCGATCCTGGTCCTCGCGGACCGCTTTGAGATGACCTCGCCCACCGCGTGGACGGTGCGCCTCCGCCAAGGCGTCCGCTACTCGGACGGCACCCCGGTGGCCATCGAGGACATTGCCACGGCACTGAAGATGTACCAGCAGGTGCAGGGCTCCTTCGTCGCCGGGTTCTTCCCGGAATTCCCCACGGTGGTCCCGGTGGATGACAGGACGTTCCGGATGGAGTCCAAGAACCCCATTCCCATCCTCGATTCGCTGATGAGCATGATCCTGATCAGCCCGGCAGCCAAGAACAAGCCGGAGGAGCTCCAGGAGGGCGTGGGCACCGGGCCGTACGTGGTGACCAAGTTCAACCGCGGCGCCGGCACCTACAGCCTCAAGCGCAACGAGAACTACTGGGGCCCGGCCCCCAAGGTGGACAACGTCGAGGTCCGCTTCCTTCCGGAGGAATCCAGCCGCGTCATTGCTCTGCGCAGCGGCGAGGTGGACGTCATCGACTCCATTACGCCTGACTCGCGCGAGCAGCTGGCCGGACTTCCCGGCGTCGTCCTGGCAGAGGCGTCCAGCCTCCGGCTGAACCAGATCTTCTACAACTTCCGCAAGCCCGCCGGCCACCCGCTGGCCGATCCGAAGGTCCGCGAGGCCCTCAGCTGGGCCATCGACGGCGAGGCTCTGGTCAAGGACGTCCTGGTGGATTCGGTCAGCGAAGCCGAGGGCGTGGTCCCCTCCAGCCTCACCGGCTTCGCCAAGACGGGCAACTACACCTACGATCCCGAAAAGGCCAAGGCCACGCTGAAGAGCCTCGGCGTCGCCGACCTGAACCTGAAGATCATCTGGGAAACCGGCGAGTTCGCCTCCGACACCTCCGTGATGGAGGCGCTGGTGGAGATGTTCGGCAACATCGGCGTGAAGACCCAGCTGCAGCAGTTCGAACCCGGCGGCAACATCCTGGCCTGGCGCCAGGGCAAGCAGGGCGACTGGGACCTGCTGGGCAACGGCTTCAGCAGCCCCACCGGCCTGGCCATCACCATGATGCAGGGCATGTACGCCGGAACCGCGGAAAAGGAAAAGACCCGCGACACGTACCAGGGCTACGTGGTCCCGGACGTGCAGGCAAAGATCCAGGCCGCATCCTCCGAGGTGGATCCGGTACGCCGGCAGCAGCTGCTCGCCACCGCGCAGAAGGCCATCTGGGACACCTGGCCGTGTGCCTGGGCCTTCGTTCCGAAGTCGGTGCTCGCCCACCAGAAGCGCGTGGCGGACCTGGCGCTTGCGCCCACCAACTCCTACCCCCTTGTTGACGTCCGGCTGGAGGCCTGAGTCATGACCACGTACATCCTCAAGCGGCTGGGCCAAGGCCTGCTGACCGTGTTCCTGACGGTCTCCACGGTCTTCGTCCTGATCCGCCTGGCCCCCGGTGATCCGGCCGTGTCCTACGCCGGTCCGCTGGCCACCACCGAGCAACTGGCCAGGGTCCGCGAACAGTTCGGCCTGGACCGGCCGGTGCTGGAGCAGTACTGGATCTTCCTGCAGCAGCTGTTCACCGGCAACCTCGGCACCTCCTACTCCTTCCAGGCGCCGGCCATGCAGGTGGTGGCCGAGCGGATGCCGTACACGCTGACCCTCGCCACCGCGGCCATCCTCCTCACCGCCGTGATCGCCATCCCGCTGGGCGTGTGGATGGCCCGCCGCCCGGACACCAACCGGGAACTCGGTGTCAACGTCCTCACCATCGCCGGGCAGTCCATGCCGGACTTCTGGACCGGCATCATGCTGCTCACCGGCTTCGCCGTCCTGATCCCGATCTTCCCGGCGTCCGGTTTTGCCACCTGGGGCGGGCTGGTGCTTCCCACGCTCACCATCGCCATCCTGCAGATCGCACTGATTTCGCGGATGGTCCGGCGTGAGATGACCGCCAACTTCGCGGCCCCGTACCTGACCGTGGCGCGGTCCAGGGGAGTGGGCAGCCCGGCGCTGACCTGGCGCTACGCCATGGGCAACTCCGCCATCCCGGTCTTCACCGCCCTGGGCACCCGCTTCGCGGCCATGCTCAACGGCGTGGTGGTGGTGGAAGTCGTGTTCGCCTGGCCCGGCGTCGGCTCCCTCATTGTCCGGGCCCTCGAAACCCGCGACTACCCCCTCATCCAGGCGACCGTCCTGCTGACGTCGCTGCTGGCGGTAGCTGTCCAGCTCGTCATCGACCTCGCCTACCCGCTTCTTGATCCCCGCGTTCGTCTTGGAAAGGCGGCAGCAGCATGAGCCTCAGCGACACCGCAACACGCACACCGTCCCCGAGCGCCGTCACCAAGGAACTCGCCGCCAAGGCGGGGGCCACCCGCCGCCGCAACGCCGCCAAGTGGAAACTGCGCATCGGAGCCGTCTGCACGCTGCTGGTCATCATTCCCATCCTGCTGGCCCAGGTGCTTCCGCTGCCGGACGCCAACCACCAGGACCTCTCCGCCCGCCGGCTTGCCCCGCTGGTGGACGGCCACCTGTTCGGCACCGACCAGCTGGGCCGCGACCTGCTCTCCCGCGTCCTGCACGGGGGCCAGGTGTCCCTGACCATCGGCATCCTGGCCGTGGTGGTCTCCGGCGCCATCGGCATCATCCTCGGTGCCGCCGCCGGCTACTTCGGCGGCTGGGTGGATACGGTGGTCTCCCGAGTCCTCGAAGCCCAGATGTCCCTGCCGCTACTCATGATGCTGCTCCTGGTGGTGGCGCTCTTCGGCCCGTCCATCCCGGTGATCACGTTCGTCATCGCCATTGCGCAATGGCCGGAAGTGGCCAGGCTGACCAGGTCCATGGTGCTGGTGGAACGCGAAAAACCGTATGTCTCCGCGGCGCGCATCCTGGGCCTGCACCGTGTCCAGATCCTCCTCCAGCACATCATCCCGAACGTCATCAAGCAGGCAACCCTCGTGGTGCTGCTGCTCCTGGCCCAGGCCGTCCTGCTCGAGAGCGCACTCAGCTTCCTCGGCGCCGGCCCCCAGCGTCCGTTCGCCACCTGGGGACGCATCATCTCCGACGGCCAGGACTACATCACCACCTCCTGGTGGATGGTCACCCTGCCCGGCCTGGTGATCGTGCTGATGGTGGTGGGCGTGAACCTGTTGGGCGACGGCCTCCGCGACCGTCCCCGCCGCAAGAAGAAGGGTGCCTGACATGAACGCCAATAAGGAACAGCCGCTGCTCGAGGTCCGCGACTTCCAGGTGGAGCTGATCACCGACGCCGGCATCATCCGGGCCGTGGATTCGGTGAACTTCAGCATCCACCGCGGCGAAACCGTCACCATCATCGGTGAATCCGGTTCCGGAAAATCGACGACGGCGATGGGCATCCTGCGCCTGCTCCCGGAGGACCTGGCGGTACTTTCCGGCACCGTGCTCATCGACGGCGCGGACGTGGTGGCCGCACCCAAGGCCATCGACAAGGTCCGCGGCCGGACCGTCGCGCTCATTCCGCAGGACCCCATGACCGCGCTCAGCCCCGTGCACTCGATCGGCAGCCAGCTCTCGGAGGCCATCCGGATCGCCGGCGCCGCCTCCAAGGACAAGGACGCCGTCCGGGCCCGCGCCGTCCGGCTGCTGGAACAGGTGCACATTCCCACACCGGAGGTGCAGCTGAAGAAGTACCCGCACCAGCTCTCCGGCGGCATGCTCCAGCGCGTGCTGATTGCGATCGCCCTGGCCAGCGAACCGCAGCTGCTGGTGGCCGACGAACCCACCTCGGCGCTGGATGTCACGGTGCAGGCCGGCATCCTGGACCTGCTGCTGGAGCTTCAGGAACAGCGCGGCATCGGCATCCTGATGATCACCCACGACCTCGGCGTGGCCCGGCTCATCTCGGACCGGATCCACGTCATGAAGGACGGCTCCTTCGTGGAGTCCGGCGACGTCCAGCAGGTCGTCGAGCACCCGGCTACCGAGTACACCCGCAACCTGCTGGCCGCCGTGCCGGTCCTGGGGCCGTGGGACGAGACCCCGGCAGGCACCATCGACCCGAAGTCCACTACAACCGCGGCCGGCGACGCCGCCCTGACCAGCACCGGAGGCCAGCATGACTAAGCCGTTCCTCTCCGTCGAGAACCTCGTGGTGGACTACCACGTGCCGGGCGGAACGTTCCGTGCCGTGGATGACGTCTCCTTCTCGGTGGACAAGGGCAAGACGATCGCCGTCGTCGGTGAATCCGGCTGCGGAAAGTCCACCATCGCCAAGGCGCTGATGCGGCTGGTGACGCCGGCCAGCGGCCGGATCGAACTGGACGGAACGGACATTGCCTCGATGAGCGAAGCGAAACTGCGTCCGCTCCGTTCGAAGTTCCAGATGGTTTTCCAGGATCCGTACGGCTCCCTGGACCCGCACCTCACCGCCCAGGAGATCGTGGCGGAACCGCTGAAGCTGCAGGGCGTCCGGTCCAAGGCCGAGCGGCACAAGGAAGCCGCGAAGCTGATCGACCAGGTGGGCCTGCCTGCCAGGTCCCTGGACCGCCATCCCGCGGAGTTCTCCGGCGGCCAGCGGCAGCGCATCGGCATCGCCCGCGCGCTCGCCTCCAAGCCGGAGCTGCTGGTCTGCGACGAAGCCACGAGCGCCCTGGACGTGTCCGTACAGGCCCAGGTGCTGCGCCTGCTGAAGTCCATCCAGGACGAAACCGGCATCACCTACGTGTTCATCTCGCACAACCTTGGCGTGGTGCAGGAGATCAGCGATAGCGTCATGGTCATGCAGCGCGGCAAGCTCGTGGAGTCCGGCAGCACTGCATCCGTGCTGACCGCGCCCAAGGAGGACTACACCCGCAAACTGCGCCGTGCCGCCCTCGACCCGTCCACCATGCGCGGCCTCAAGCCGCGCCACGTGGTCCGCTCGCTGGCCCTGAAGGGCGCCTGAACCGGCCCGCCAGGCCGGCTCCTGACCCGACAGACACCGCAATCACACCGACACTGCAACCACGGAGAATCAACGCATGAGCAAGCAGCCAGAAGGTACCCCGGTGGAAGGACTGAAGCTTCCCATCTCGCGGCTGGTCCTCGGCACCATGACGTTCGGCGACACCGCCGATGAGGCCACCGCCGGACGCATGGTGGAGGAGGCGCTCGACGCCGGCATCACCACCATCGACACGGCCAACGCCTACGTGGGCGGTGTGACGGAGGAGATGCTCGCCCGCCTCCTCAAGGGGCGCCGCGACGAGGTCATCCTCGCTTCCAAGGCCGGCATGCCGCACGCAGACCACGGCCAGCACACTCCGCTGTCCCCGCAAGGGCTGCGCAACAGCGTGGAGGGCAGCCTGCGCCGGCTCGGCGTGGACAGCATCGACCTGTTCTACCTGCACCAGCCGGCCCGTGCCACCCCGCTGCAGGACACCCTTCGCACCGTGGCGGACCTCGCCGCGGAAGGGAAGATCGGGGCGCTGGGCGTCTCCAACTTCGCGGCCTGGCAGATCGCCGACGTGATCCACGTTGCCCGCGAGGTGGGTGCGCCTAAGCCCGTCGTGGCGCAGCAGCTCTACAACCTGGTGGCCCGGCGGGTTGAGGAGGAATACCTCGAGTTCGCCGCCACCCACAACGTCCACACCATGGTCTACAACCCGCTGGGCGGCGGCCTGCTCACCGGAAAACACAGCTTCGAGGCCAAGCCCTCCGAAGGCCGCTTCGGCGATTCCAAGCTGGCTGCCATGTACACCCAGCGCTACTGGAACCAGCAGCTGTTCGAGGCCGTCAACGCCCTGGCCGGCATCGCCGACGGGGCGGGCATCACCCTCGCCGAGCTGTCGCTGCGCTGGCTCGCCTACCGGAACGGCGTCGGTTCGATGCTGCTCGGCGGCTCGAAGGCGGAGCAGCTCCGGGCCAACATCGCCGCCGTGGCCAAGGGGCCGCTGCCCGAAGACGTTGCGGCCGCGTGCGACGCCGTCGGCTCCAGCCTCCGCGGACCCATGCCGGCCTACAACCGCTGATCAACCGCCGACCCCCGCTGATTTTCCGAACTGAAGGCAGAAGACACCACATGACATCTGAACTCGCTACCGAATTCGCCCGCAAGGTCCGCGCCCGTGAGCAGGCCGTCGGCTACTGGGCAGTGCTGGACGCGCCCGTGGCAACGGAACGCATCAGCAGGCTCGGCTACGACTACGTGGCACTGGACGCGCAGCACGGGCTGCTCGGCTACTCGGGCGTGCTGAACGGCCTGATGGCCATCGACGCCGGGCACACCGCCGTCGGCATGGTGCGCGTGGAGGCCAACGACTTCACCGCGATCGGCAAGGCGCTCGACGCCGGGGCCGTCGGCGTGATCGTGCCGCTCGTCAACAACGCGGCGGACGCCGCCGCGGCCGTCGCGGCGGCCAAATACCCGCCACTGGGTGGGCGGTCCTACGGACCCATGCGCTCGGCCCTGCGCATCGGCCCGGTACCCGCCGAAGCCAACGCCGCCACCCTGGTCTTCGCCATGATTGAGACGCCTGAGGGGCTGGCCAACGTGAAGGAGATCTGCGCGACGCCCGGCCTGGACGGCATCTACGTTGGCCCCTCGGACCTGGCCATCGCCGTCGGTGGCGCCTTCCCGGGCGATCCCGCCATCGAGGCCGAGTTCAACGCGGCGCTGGAAACCATCGCAGACGCCGCCGCCTCCGCAGGCATCGCCGCCGGCATCCACACCGCCGCCGGGGAGATCGCCGCCCAGCGGCTGCGGCAGGGCTACACGTTCACCACCGTAGCGTCGGACCTGACCCACCTGGAGCTGGCTGCCAAGGCGCACCTGGCTGCTGCCAAGTCGGAGGGCTGAGGGATGCAGACAACCAACGCCGGCTACAGCACCATCACGCCCGACGGCGCCGTGAAGCGCGCGGACGGCGCGGACTTCGCGTACCTGCCGGCACCCACCGTGCAGAGCCACGCCGCCAACCTCCTGACCCTGCCCGACGGACGCCTGGGCTGCGTGTGGTTCGGCGGCACCCAGGAGGGCGTGCCGGACATCTCCATCTGGTTCTCCACCCTGGAGCCGGGCAGCAGCCAGTGGTCAGCCCCGGAGCAGCTGTCGGACGACTCCACCCGCTCCGAGCAGAACCCGATCCTGTTCACCGCCCCGGATGATTCACTCTGGCTCCTGTACACCGCGCAGAAGGCGGGCAACCAGGACACGGCGGAGGTCCGCCGTCGTACTTCCACGGACAGCGGCCGCACCTGGGGTCCGGTGGAAACGCTGTTTGCCGCGAACGAGACGGGCGGCGTCTTCGTCCGGCAGCTGCCGGTACTGCTGCCGTCCGGCCGCGTGATCATCCCGATTTTCCGCTGCATCACCACGCCCGGGGAGAAATGGGTGGGCAACAGCGATGACAGTGCCGTGATGATTTCCGACGACGGCGGAGCCACCTGGAGCGAGCACATCCTGCCGGGCAGCCTGGGCTGCGTCCACATGAACATCCAGCCCGTGGCCGACGGCTCGCTGCTCGCGCTGTTCCGCAGCCGCTGGGCAGACTCGATCTACGAATCACGTTCCACCGACGACGGCACCACCTGGAGCGAACCGGTCCCCACCGAACTGCCCAACAACAACTCCTCCATCCAGTTCACGGCGCTGGCAGACGGCCGGCTGGCGCTGGTCTACAACCACGCCAGGGCGGAGGAAAACACCGAACGGCGGCTGTCGCTCTACGACGAGATCGACGACGACGGCCTGGCTGAGGAACAGGGGCAACTCGCCGAGCCGGTACCCGGCGCTGCTGTTGCCGACGACGACGGCGAACGGCGCGCCTTCTGGGGAACGCCGCGCTCGCCCATGACGCTTGCCATCTCCGAGGATTCGGGCCGCAGCTGGCCCATCCGGCGGAACCTCGACGTGGGGGACGGCTACTGCCTGTCCAACAACTCCCGCGACGGCCTGAACAGGGAGTACTCCTACCCGTCCATCCACCAGGGCCCCGACGGTGCGCTGAACATCGCCTACACCTACTTCCGCCAGGCCATCAAGTACGTCCGCGTGGATCCGCAGTGGGCCTATGACGGCAGCGCGACACCGGGCGGCGACGAGCAGTGACCGGCGCCCGCCACGCAGTTGTCACGGGCTGCAGCTCCGGCATCGGCAAGGCCATAGCCGAGCGGCTGCTGGCCGACGGCTGGACGGTCACCGGGCTGAGCCGCAGCGGGACCTCGCTGGGGCCCGGCTTCCGGTGGCTGCACGCGGACCTGTCCGATCCGTCGTCGCTGGCGGAAACGGCAGCGGCAATTGACCCCGCAGACGCGCTGGTCCACGCCGCCGGATACCAGCGCACCGCGCTGTTGGGCGAGCTGGACCCGGGGGCGCTCGCCGGCATGTTCGCCGTCCACGTCGGGGCTGCCAGTGCGCTGGCCAACGCGGTGGTGCCCCAGATGCCCGACGGCGGCCGGGTACTGCTGATCGGCAGCCGGACGTCCACGGGCGCGGCCGGCAAGAGCCAGTACGCGGCCACGAAGGCGGCACTCATGGGCATGGGACGGACGTGGGCGCAGGAGCTCGCGCCGCGCGGCATCACGGTGAACGTGCTGTCGCCGGGGCCGACGGATACGCCCATGCTGGCCGACCCCGGGCGTGCCGCCACGCCGCCCAAGCTGCCCGCGCTCGGCCGGCTGGTGGATCCCGGGGACGTGGCGGCGCTCGCCGGTTTCCTGCTCGGGCCGCACGGCAAGTCCATCACGGGTCAGAACTACGTGATCTGCGGCGGCGCCTCGCTGTGAGGCGTTCTGCCCTGTGAGGCTTCGGGCCGAGCGGACCCCTACGATGGTGACAGCAAAGGAGAGCCACCGATGACCACCGCCAAAACCAGGCGCGAAGAGATCTACCACCTCGCCGTCACCACGGGGCTGGCGTCTGTGGAGGAACTGTCGCGGTATTTCCGGGTCACCGCCTCCACCATCCGGCGCGACCTCGCCCAACTGAACGAAGAGGGGAAGCTGGCGCGGACCTACGGCGGGGCCGTGGCGCTGGGCGCCCACCCCGAACCGTCCCTGCGGCAGCGGACCGGGGAGGCGTACGAGCAGAAGCACGCCATTGCGGCCTGGGCTGCCGCCGAGGTGAAGAACGGCGAGAACATCCTGCTCGACGGCGGCTCCACCGTCGGTGCGCTGGCGCACGCCCTGCGCGGACGGGAGAATCTGTCCGTCACCACACCGGGAATCAACACGCTGCAGGAGCTGGCCGACTCGCCGGGGATCCAGGTGGACTGCCTCGGTGGCCGGCTCCGGGGCGTGAGCCAGACCTTCGTAGGCCCCCTTGCCGAGGCTGCCCTGGAGCGGATGAGCTTTGACCGGGTGTTCCTGGGCGCGGACGCCGTCACCGCGGACAACGGACTCTGCGAGGCAGACCACGCACAGACCAGGCTCAAGGAGCTCATGGCCCGGCGCGGCGATGCCGTCTATGTCCTGGCAGACTCCGGGAAGCTGGGGAAGCACCCGTTCCACGCCTGGGCGAAACTCGCCCTGCCGTGGACCCTGGTGACGGACTCCGGCGCCCACCCCGGCCAGGTGGCGCTGTTCAGGGAGGCTGGCGTGCAAGTGCAGCTCGTCCAGGTACAGGCAGGGCGCCAGGCTTCTGCGTAGAACCGCATCCCGGGGCCCCGCCGGCAGGCCGGCGGGAACACCGGCATCCCTGAATTTGTTATTAACAGTGACCCAAAATGAACACTACACACACCGCCTTAATAGTCCCGCCCCGCCTGGGCGAACCCCTCCGGGTTGTCCCCGTGGAAGGGGCGGACAGCCTGAAAGACCTGCTCGGGGGCGACTTCGAGTCCGTCGCCCGGGGCGACTGGCACCTTTACCTCAACGCCGAGGGGACCTCGGCCAACCTGCCGGTGAACCTCCGCGCCGACCAACTCATGCACGACTGCGGCCTTGACCTGGCAGGCGCTGCCCGCGGCCCGGCAGTCATCGTCGGCCGTGACGCCAAAGGCAAGGACACCAGCATCCCGGAGCGCCTGCTGCGCCTTGCCGCAGAACTCTTCGGAACGCCGCAGACAGCCTGAGGACGCGGGTGCATGTTGGCCCCTTGCGTTTAGCATTGGGGAATGACTGAAGCGAACGAGGATTCGGCAGTCCTGCAGCTGCAGGACATCCTGATCGGGGCCGACAGCGTTGAGGCTTTCCTTGACGGGCTGGCCGCCTTTGCAGCATCTACGCTCACCGGTCTGGCGGGTACAGGCATTGAATGCGCCGTGACATTGAAGCGGCACCGGCACACCGCCACCGTTGCGGGCAGCAGCCCCCGGGCAGTGGAGCTGGACCAGATCGAGCAGGCAATCGGCGACGGTCCTTGTATTCGGGCGCTGTTCACCATGGCCCCCGAACTTCTCGACGACGTCCGCACGGATGAACGGTGGCCGGAATACCAGAAGCAGCTCGCCAAGCACGATGTGTACTCGACGCTGGGCATTCCCGTGGACATCGGGGAGGGCGCCAGCGCGGCGATAAACTTTTTCGGCCCCGCACCGGGCCTGTTCACTGCCGAGCTCTTCGACCGGGCGGTGGAGTTCGGCGAGCTGGCCAGCCGCACCCTGCACCTGTCCGTCCGGATCGGGTCCGCCCAGGCGCGGGCGCTGAACCTTGAGGCCGCCATGCAGAGCCGGACGGCGATCGATGTTGCCTGCGGCGTCATCATGGCGCAGAACCGGTGCTCGCAAAAGGAAGCCATGGACATACTGGCCAAAGTCTCCAGCAACCGGAACCAGAAGCTGCGCGACGTGGCCGTGGAACTCCTGGGCAGGCTCTCCGGATCAGGCGTGGAGACACACTTCGAGTAGGTCTCCGGCCTGCCCTTACGGCGCTACTTGCCGCCCTGCCCGATCATGGACGCCGGGGGTTTGGGGAACGGTCTGGCCGGATACATCCTGGCCACCTTCAGCATGTAGTTGGCCCACTGCGGCCCGGCGATCATGTAGCCGTCAATGCGGTCGTAGTGGGTGCCGTTGACGGTGATGTTCCTGCCCGGCCGTTTCTGGCCGTTCAGTGCGTCACCGAAGAACGATGCGGTGACGATGCCGCTGGTGTAGCCCAATACCCAGGTGGCACCGTTGCTGTTGTTGGTGCCGGTCTTGGCCGCCACAGGGACCTTGCCCTGCACTTTGGGGTTGATGTAGATGCCTGAACCCTTCTTGAGGACGTCCTGCAGGACAGAATTCACCCCGCGGGCAATATTGGGCTCCACAGCGGTCCGGCACGCCGACTGCTGGCTGGGCAGCGCCCGCCCGGTGAAATCGGTGACGCGCTGGATGGCCATCGGCGCGCAGTAGCGGCCGTCGGCGGCGAAGGTGGCGAAGGCGGTGGCCAGGTTGAGCGGTGACACGGCGGTTCCGCCGAGCACGTTGCCCAGCTGGTGCATGTTGATCCCTGACCCGTCCAGGCCGCTGTGCAGGCCCAGGGTGTCAACCATCTTTTGGATGCCGCAGATGTCCAGCTGCGCGACCTCGGCAAAGGTGGCCGTGTTGATGGAGTTGTACAGCCCATAGTTTGCGGGCATCCTGCGGTAGTAGCCCTCCGAGGCGTTCTGCAGATCGTCGGCAGTTTCGAGGCCGGCGGCGCGCTGCCGGCTGCTGTAGCCGCCAACCACCTTGGCGCACGAGTCCCGCCAGCGGAACCCCAGTGGGTACTCCCGCCGTGAGGCATCCACCTCCTCGGTGATCTTCCGTCCCTGGTGCAGCCACTCAGCGAACGTGAACGGCTTCATGGTGGATCCGGGCTGGAACCCGCCCGCACCGTTGAGGTCGTTGCCGTTGGCGTCCTTGGCGTCCACGTTGAAGTTCAGCTGGGTGTCGAACTTGCCCGGCAGCGGGAGGAACACCGTGTTCTGCGCCATTGACAGGATTTTCCCGGTGCCCGGCTGGAGTGTCAGCAGCGAAGCACCCCACTTGCCCGGGTTGGCCCCGGCGGTGGAGTTTACCTGGACCTGGGCCGCTGCCTGCAGCCGGCTGTCAAGCGTGGTGGTGATGGTCAGGCCGCCGCGGAACAGCTTCTGCTCCCGGGCTTCCGTGTCGGCGCCGTAGGCCCGGTTGTTGAGGATCAGATGCGACACGTAGTCGCAGAAGTACGGGGCGATGGCGGCGGCGGCGCAGCCCTGCCTGGAGACCCGCACTTTCAGGCCCAGGCCGGCGGCGGCTGCGGTGTCATGCTGTTTTCTGGTGATCTTTCGTTGGGCCAGCATGGCATCCAGGACAAGGTTGCGCCGCTTGAGCGAGTTTTCCGGATTGGTCACGGGGTCGAAGAGGCTGGGGCTATTGACGAGCCCTGCCAGCATTGCCGCCTGGGGGAGGCTGAGCTTGCTGGCCGGAACGCTGTAGAAGTGCTGCGCGGCAGCCTCGATCCCGTAGGCGCTGCGGTTGAAGAACACGATGTTGAGGTAGCCCTCGAGGATTTGGTCCTTGGTGAATTTCTTCTCGAGCTCGATGGCGAGCTTCATTTCCCGCACCTTGTCGCCAATGGTCTTCTCCCCGCTAAGGACCACCTCATCCTCGCGCCCGGAGGCAATTTTCGATTCATTGGCCACGTTGGTGACGTACTGCTGGGTCAGCGTGGAAGCACCTTGCCGGTCCCCGCCGGAGACGTTGCTCACCAGCGCGCGCAGGACACCCACGGGGTCGACGCCACTGTGTTCGTAAAAGCGGCTGTCCTCGATCGCCACCACGGCGTCCTTGATGTACGGTGACATCTGTTTCAGCGACACCCGCACCCGGTTTTCCTCATAGAACGAGGCGATCAATTGGCCGTCCGAGGTCAGAATCCTTGTTGTTTGCGCCGGCGGACGCACGGCAAGGTCGGAAGGAAGGCCGTTATAGAAGTTGAGCGATCCGTTCACGGCGGCGCCGGCGGCGGCAAGCTGG
This sequence comes from Arthrobacter sp. NPDC056493, assembly GCF_042795115.1. Taxonomy (NCBI): domain Bacteria; kingdom Bacillati; phylum Actinomycetota; class Actinomycetes; order Micrococcales; family Micrococcaceae; genus Arthrobacter; species Arthrobacter sp. NPDC056493. Next base: position 55,446 of record NZ_JBHTSL010000029.1, read on the forward strand.
GGAACGAAGTAGGCGGCAACCAACGCGCCGCAGACGCAACTGAGGACCACGAACCCGAGCAACCTTGCCCAGGCCGTGTGAGATCGCGATGCCAAGCTTTTGCGTACCATCAGTGCGGTTCACACCCCAAAAAAGCGTGCTTCCAGAATACGCTTCAGGTGACGGCCGGGCCAGAGTGCCGGGTTCGGCCGCACGGGCTCAGGGCAGGTCGATGTTCGTGAGTTCTGACCGCTTGCCGCTTGCTTCCTCAACCAGGACCATCGAGCCCACCTGCGGGCAGTAGTACTTGTGCTCCCGCGAGTTGAGCTCCAGCGGTGTCCAGTCGTCCACCTTGACGCACTCTGTGTAGGTGCCCATCTTCGTGGTGACGGTCTGGCCCGTGGCGATGGTATCCCGCATGTCCTCGGCATGGCCAAGGTAGTACTCCTGCCGGTAGGTGTCGCCCACGCGCTGTTCGGCCTTCATCCAGATGCCGGCCTTTGCCCCGTCCTGCCCGTGGATAAAGCTGCCGGAATGGTTCTGCAGCTGACCGTCCTTGAAGTTATTCACGTCCTCACCGAAGTACCACACGTCGCCGTTCTTGTGCTGGGCCAGGTAGTCCCTCGTCTCCTCGACGAGCTGCCCGCTCTTGAATTCCTTGTCCAGGTAGATGACAGTTTCGATGCCCTCAATGACGCGCGTCTCCTTGAGGATTTCGATTTCGATCCTGTCACCGCCGGCCCCGTAGGTCATCTTCTTGCCGACGGGAAGCGCAAAGTACTTGTTGGTTATTTTCGTGCTGAAGTCCGCCGGGGTGATCTGCGGATTGTAGTCAGCAGCCCTGGTTCTCAAGTTGTTGAAGTAAAAAAATGCCGCCCCGCCAGCGACCAGCAACAGGATGATGACCCCCACTATTATGGTTCTTGGCTTCATGGCCCGTCCCACTCCTCGTTGAGTAGAAACCCTTTATGCGGCCCGGTGCACCTGTTGCTTGCCCGGCCCATAGGAGAAAGGTAGTCCTGTCAGGCCGCCGGGGACAGAGGCAGCACCAGATTCGTCAGCTGTGGGCGGCCTCGACCACCCGTTCGCCGTTGAAGTATTCGAGCTGCCAGCCGTCGACGGCGTGGTGGTGGGCCAGGTTGAGCACGGCATTGTCGATGCTTTGCAGGGTGCTGCCGATGGCACGGCCGAGGGCCAGGCGGAGGAGCGTGCCGTGCGCTACGACCAAAACGCGGCGCCCCCGGAACTCCTCGGCCAGTGCCTCCAGGGCGGCCAGGCCACGGGAGGCCGCCTCGTCGTCACTTTCTGCCCCGCGGAAGCCGCCGGGGATGCGCAGTCCCTCCAGTTCCGGGCCGGCCTGCAGGCCCTCGGCGGGTCCGAAGCTGCGCTCGGTAAGCTCCGGCACGTGCCTGGCCACTGTGAGCCCCAGGCCCGCCGCGATCAGCTCGGCGGTTTCCGCCGCGCGGCCCAGCGGTGACGACACGATCGTGTCCCACTCCTGCCCGGACAGCACGGCGACGGCCTCGCGCGCCTGGCCGCGGCCGACGTCGTTCAGCGGAATATCGCTGGATCCCTGCAGCCGGCGCTGCGCGTTCCAGTCGGTCTGGCCGTGGCGGATGAGGGCGAAAGTCGTGAGGGTCATGCCTTCCATTGTGAAGCATCCACCTCGGGAGCCGGGGAGGGACCTAACCGAACAGGACCGCGGCTTCGTCGTAACGCTTCTGCGGGACAGACTTCAGCCGGCCCAGGGCTTCCTGGAAGGCAACGTGCTCAATGTCCGTTCCCTTCTGGGCCACCATGGTGCCCCACAGGCCCTCCACCACCAAGTGGATCGCGGCCATGCCCAGGCGGGTGGCCAGGACGCGGTCGAAGGCTGACGGTACGCCGCCGCGCTGGATGTGGCCCAGGATGGTGGCGCGGGTTTCGATGCCTGTCCGGGTTTCGATTTCCGGAACCAACTGGTCAGCGATGCCGCCCAGGCGGGGACGGCCGAAGGTGTCCAGCCCGCGCTCGGAGTGCGGGGTCTCCATATGCTCAGGCATGAAGCCTTCGGCCACCACCACCAGCGGTGCGCGCCCGCGGGCATGGGCTTCCTTTACCCACTGGGCGATCTGCTCGATGCTGATCTTCTGCTCCGGGATGAGGATGGCGTGGGCGCCTGCAGCCATCCCGGCGTGCAGCGCGATCCACCCGACGTGCCGGCCCATGACTTCGGCAATCATGCACCGGCGGTGGGACTCGCCGGTGGTCCGGAGCCGGTCGATGGCTTCCGTGGCGATCTGAACCGCGGTGTCGAAGCCGAAGGTGTAGTCGGTGGCGTCAAGGTCGTTATCCACGGTCTTGGGAACACCGACGATCTTCAGCCCTGCGTCGGTGAGGCGCTGGGCGGCGGCGAGGGTTCCTTCACCGCCGATGGCGATCATGGCGTCGATGCCCAGCCGGTCCATGTGGGCCCTGATGACGTCGGGGCCGCCGCCATTCTCGAACGGGTTGGTCCGCGACGTGCCCAGGATGGTGCCGCCCTGCTTGGCGATACCGCGGACCATGGTTCGGGGGAGGTCGATGACGTCACCCTCCACCACGCCGCGCCAGCCGTCGCGGAATCCGACGAACTCGTGGCCGTGGACGGCAATGCCCTTGAGGACGGCGCCGCGGATAACCGCATTCAGGCCGGGGCAGTCGCCACCGCTGGTGAGGATTCCAATTTTCATGTTCGGCTCACATTCGGGGGGCGGCCGGTTCCACGGCGGCAAGCACCGACATGGCCTCCTCAACGACATCCGCTGCGGGGAATGACGGCCGGTTCACGCCGGCCATTTCCTCCATGACGCGGACCACCTGGCAGCTGTAGCCGAACTCGTTGTCGTACCAGACGTAGAGCACCAGGTTTTTGTCGTTGGAGATCGTGGCGAGGCCGTCGACGATCCCGGCGTGGCGGGAACCGACGAAGTCGGTGGAGACCACCTCGGGCGAGTCGATGTAGTCGATTTGCTGGCGAAGGTCCGAGTGCAGCGCCATCCCGCGGAGGTAGTTGTTGACCTCGTCCTTGGTGGTGCCGCGTTCCAGGTTCAGGTTCAGGATGGCCATGGACACGTCGGGGGTGGGGACCCGGATGGAGCTGCCGGTGAGCTTGCCCTCCAGTTCGGGCAGCGCCTTGGCCACAGCCTTGGCGGCACCGGTCTCGGTGATCACCATATTCAGCGCGGCGGAGCGGCCGCGGCGGTCGCCCTTGTGGAAGTTGTCGATCAGGTTCTGGTCGTTCGTGAACGAGTGGACGGTCTCGACGTGACCGTGGACCACGCCGTACCTGTCGTTGAGCGCCTGCAGGACCGGGGTGATGGCGTTCGTGGTGCAGGAGGCTGCCGTCACGATCCGGTCGGCATCGCTGATGTCGCGGTGGTTGATGCCGTGCACGATGTTCTTCAGGTCGCCCTTGCCCGGCGCGGTCAGCAGGACACGGGCCACGCCCTTGCTCAGCAGGTGCTGGGACAGCCCTTCGGTGTCGCGCCAGCGGCCGGTGTTGTCCACCAGGAGGGCATTGTTGATGCCGTAGGCGGTGTAGTCGATGGTGGCGGGGTTGTCCGAGTAGATGACCTGGATCCGGACGCCGTTGGCCGTGATGGTGTTGGCCTCGGTGTCCACCTTGATGGTGCCTTCGAAGGAGCCGTGCACCGAGTCGCGGCGCAGCAGGCTGGCACGCTTGGTCAGGTCGTTGTCGGAGCCGCGCCGGACCACGATGGCGCGCAGCCGCAGGCCGTGGCCGCCGCCCGCCTGTTCGATCAGGAGGCGCGCCACCAGGCGGCCGATGCGGCCGAAGCCGTAAAGCACGACGTCGGTGCTGGCGTGGTTGCCGGCGCCCCGCTTGCCCACCACCTCAGCCAGTTCGGCCCGGAGGAATTCCGCCAAAGTCCGGTCGCCGCCGTCGGACTTGAACTTCTGGTTCAGCCGGGCGATGTCGATGGCAGCGGCACCCAGGTCCAGCTGGGCCAGTGTGTTCAGCAGCGGGGCCGTCTCCCCCAGGGGCAGCTCGTCTTTGCTGATCCGGCGCGCAAACCGGTGCGCCTTGAGAATGCTCATGGTGGACTTGTTGACCAAAGTCCGGCCATGGACGCTGGTCACCACGTTGTTTTCACGGTACAGCCGGCCGATCACCGGAATCATAGCCTCGGCGAGGGCCTCACGGTCCATCCAGGTAGCAAGACTTGAATCTGGGGTTTCTAGCATCGGACTGCCTTTCCAAAAGGGTGGGTCTGTTTTTAGCTTCAGCTCCTGAGATGGTCTGAGAGGGGCTTGATATCCATCGTCCTGCCATCTTCGGGTAGGGGAAACGCTAATTCCGGATGGTTTTAACGATCCTTTTGGGTAGGGTGCCGCCGTTGTTGTTCTGCTCTGTGGGGGGTTATGTGGTGGTGGCGAACATGAGGGCCATGGTGGTGGCGCTGAGGGCTTCGAGGGCGTGTTCGGTGCGGGTGTGGTGTGGCTGTGTTTTTGGGTGGTGGGTGGTTGGTGTGTGGCGGCGGAGGAGGAGGATGAGGAAGGTGAGGGCGGCGGTTGCGAAGAGGAGGGTGAGGAGGAGGGCGGGGGTGTGGCCCAGGGGTGCTGCCGGGGTGGTGGGTGTGGTTGTCATGGTGTGGTGGGCGTGGGCCATGGGCATGGGTGTTGGTGTTTGGTTGGCGGGGGTGGTGGTGGTGGGGTGGGTCATGAGGGTGATCATGAGGGCTGCGGCGGTCATGGTGAGGGCGTGGTAGGCGCATTTGAGTCGTCCCTGGGTGCCG
>NZ_JBHTSL010000030.1:0-1487 GCF_042795115.1 Arthrobacter sp. NPDC056493
CCCGAAAGGGGGCGGCCACCTTTTTTGTTGCCGGCGGGTTGTATTGCTGCCGGCTGCTTGCGGCGCCGGATGCGTGGACGCGGTGTCAGGCGGTCTGCCCGGCGTGCTCGCCTTCGGCGATCTCCTCCAGCACCTTGTCATTGAAGGCGGGAAGGTCGTCGGGTTTCCTGCTCGTGACGAAGCCCTGGTCCACCACGACTTCCTGGTCGCTCCAGTTGGCGCCGGCGTTTCGCAGGTCCGTGGCCAGCGTGTGGTAGGAGGTGAGGTTCCTGCCCTTGACGACGCCCGCGTCGATGAGCAGCCACGGGCCATGGCAGATGGCCGCCACCGGCTTGTGCTGCTCGAAGAAGCCGCGGGCAAACGCCTGCGCACCCTTGTCCACCCTGAGGTGGTCGGCGTTCACCACGCCGCCCGGAATCACCAGGGCGTGGAAGTCCGCGGCGTTGGCGTCCTTCAGGGTCAGGTCCACGTCGAAGGTGTCGCCCTTCTCGACGCCCTTGAAGCCCTGGAGTTTCCCGCTCTTCGGAGCCACCAGGACAGGCTCGCCGCCAGCGTTCTTGACGGCGTCCCACGGGCTGGTCAGTTCAACCTGCTCCACGCCGTCCGTCAGCAGGAACGCTACCCTCTTGCCGGTGATGTCGTGTTCTGACATGTGTCCTCCTTTTCCGTGTGGTGCCTTACAGGACCACCCTAGGAAAGCAGAAACTCATAAGCAAGCTGATGATTCCTTCGGCCTGCCGCCGCTGGATGTCAACGAGAGACGTCAATCCACTCCGTGCCTTCGTGCTGGAGGGACGCACTTCCGGCGGTCATGGCGGCCAGCCGGTCGGCGGCCGCCGCCAGGTCATCGGCCGCATCCGGGAGCGCGAGCCGCAGCACCGTCGACTGGGCTTCGTAGCCGGTCTCCGCCATCGCGTAGCCCGCGCCGCGAAGGTCGTTCTCGAGGCGCCCGGCCGCGGCGTGCGGCACCCGCACGGCACAAATGCGCAGCCGCCGGCGCTTCACCATCGGAGCCAGCGCAAGCGTCGTCGAGACTGAATCGGAGTACGCGCGCACCAGGCCGCCGGCACCCAGCAGGATCCCGCCAAAGTAACGCACGACGACGGCACTCACGTCGCTGAGGTCCGTCACCCCCGGCGCGGTTTCCCGCCGGAGGAGCGCCTCCAGCATGGGGATGCCGGCGGTGCCGGAGGGTTCGCCGTCGTCGCTGGAACGCTGGATGTCGCGGTCCGGCCCCAGGACGAAGGCAGAGCAATGGTGCCGTGCATCATGGAACTCGCGGCGGAGCTCAGACACCAGGGTCCGGGCATCATCCTCGGTGGCCGCCCGGCGCAGCACGGTGATGAACCGGGAGCGCTTGATCTCAAGCTCGTGGCGGAAGCCATCCCCGGCAGCCAGCGTCGTGTACGCGGATGCCCTGCTCTCTTGGTCTTGCACCGCCCAAGTCTAGGACATGGGCCCACGCCGCCTGGGCCCACGCTGCCGAG